>NZ_JBAMMY010000067.1:0-30583 GCF_051233685.1 Desulfobacterium sp. N47 | reverse complement strand
TAAGGATGAAGCAGAGCGTCATTTTGACGGTTTTATACAAATTTATGGAGCAAAATACCCCAAAGCGTCTGGATGCCTGGAAAAAGATCGTGATGTTCTGTTAACGTTTTACGATTTTCCTGCTGAACATTGACGTCATATCCGGACAACAAATCCGATTGAATCAACGTTTTCAACTGTCAGGTTGAGAACAGACAAGGTCAGGGGCTGTTTCTCCGCAACAACTGCAATTACTATGGCATTTAAACTTTGTGAGTGCGCTGAGAAAAGATGGTTACGTCTCCACTGCCCTGAACGATTGGCTGAAGTAATTAAAGGAGTCAAATTTGTGAATGGAATTGAAAAAAAATGGATCGCCGCCTGATTATTCCATACACAACTCTTGACTATAACTCAACAAATAGATAAAATCAATATGCGGAGATATACTGCAAGACCAAATAAAACTACTCGATTATCCCATCAAAAATGTTAATTAATTTTTGCGCTATCCCAAAGGAGAATATACGTGTACTTTCATTTTAAAACCCTTTTTGCATGCTGGCGGAATGCTATGCGGCCAAAAAATATTTCCGCCAGTCACCTGTTTTTCATAATCGTATTTCCCATCCTGTTTCTGATTTTACGCACATTCGTCTGGTGTGGGCGTAAACTGGATTACCTGTTTTTCCCCGGCTTCCGGAAACAGCAGGTCAAAGCACCTGTCTTTATCATCGGCAATCCGCGCAGCGGCACAACCTTTACCCACAGGTTGATGTCCCGTAATGACCGATTTACGTATTTCAAGCTTGTTGACACGATTTTTCCAGCCGTTTTTTTTTACAAGATGTTTGCTATTTTGAAAAAAATAGACCGGAGGCTTGGCGCACCTTTTGCCCGGGTGATCTACCAGCTCAGCGATCGGGGGTTAAAGGGCTGGAAAGACATTCACAAAACCAGCCTAAAAGAAGCGGAATCTGATGAAATGCTTTTCGTCTATACTCTTTTAAGCCCGTTAATGGCATTGCTTTTTCCATATTTTGAGACTATGCCATATGCACTGTTCGTTGATCGGTTGCCTGCTGCAAAGCGCGAAAGGCTCATGGCTTATTATCTCAGCTGTTTAAAAAGGCATCTGTATGCCACCGGGCCGGACAAAATACTGCTCGAAAAAGTGGCGCTTATCGCCGGCCGCCTCCAATCCATTTTACAGACCCTTCCCGATATGCGGTTGGTGCACCTGATCAGACATCCCTACCAGTCAATTCCATCACTGATTAGTATGTTTGCCATACCATGGAAAACCATGGCCCCGAAAGCAGCCAAAAGGGCTGAGACCTTCCATGCGCTGGCTGAAATGATTTTCGACTACTACAGACATATTCTGGAAATCAAGAAAATCCTGCCTGCTGAACAGTTCCTCGAGATTTATTATGACGACTTGGTGGCTAACCCACGGTTGGCTGTGGAGCAGATATATACTCATTTCAAACTGCCCCTTGACGTCATGTACTGCCGGTTTCTTGCTGAGGCATCGGAGCAAGCTGGAATTTACAAGAGCAAACACCATTACAGCCTGGAAGAATTCGGCTTGAACAAACAACAGGTTTATACAGAACTAAAAGAAGTTTTTGACGCATACGACTTTGAGCCATAATTCACGACCTGGGGCAGCACACGCGTGGACAGGTCAGATTTTTATACCATCTTCTATCAACCTTTGGCGATGCCAGAAAACTGTTTCCTCGAGGGTGTTTTCAAGAGGACGGATGGTATGACCGCCCAACTGCCGCCATGTCCGGGCGCTGTCGAAGACTAGCGACCGCCGAAGCAGCCGTATTCCCGTTACAGAACTCAATGGATGCCGGTCTGTCAAGTTTGCGTATCCTTCCTCCAGGTATGCAAAACCCAGCGCCAGCAGATATGGAACCTTGAACCGTGGAGCAGGACAACCGGATATTGCGGCCAGCCGGTCGAAAAAATCTTTGACCGGCAGATTGCTGCCGCCCAGTATGTAACGCTTGCAGGGAGAACCCTGTTCCATCGCTAGAAAGTGTCCTTCTGCGACATCCCGCACATCCACTAAATTAAGGACACCATCCATATATCCGTTGATTTTTCCCAAAAGAAAATCTCGAATCATTTTCCCGGGCGGTGTCAGATTCCGGTCACAGGGACCGATCGGCATGGTTGGGTTGACGATCACCGCTGGGAATCCTCTCTTCGCCAAATCTGCGATAGAGCGTTCCGCAAAAAACTTTGACCGGCAGTAGGGGCCGATCATATCGGCCAACGAGGTTTGCACATCTTCGGTAACTGGCCCCCTGTGTTTACGCGGCACAAGTATTGACTCGGTGCTGGTATAAACAAGGCGGTTGACGTCCGCCTCGCAAACTGCTTTGGCAACATTTTCAGTACCCTGTCGGTTGACCTGGTCAAAGACTTTTGGCTGCTGATGCCAAAGCATGGGATTGGCCGCCAGGTGATAGATGCTTTGGCAGCCTTTCAATGCCGACTTCAATTCTTCCATATCCAGGATCGAACCGAGTACCATGTCGTCCGGCTGCAGCGGTTCGTCAACAGGAAAAGAGTTTACATCAAAAACCCTCACCCTGTGCTGGCTTCGTTTTAAAATTTCTACCAGTCGACAGCCGATGAACCCGCTGCCGCCAATGACCAAATCCATTAAACTCTCCCTTTATTCCGGCTGCCGGATTAAAGCTGCTTGTAAAACATTTGCAGCAACGCCGGCAGCAGCAGCAATGTGCATCCAATCATGATTGTAACACTCAGGATCAGCATGATTCCTATGCTGGCAGTACCCTGATTAGCCGAAAAGCAGAGGCTGCTGAAGCTGAAAATCGTGCTCAGTGCACTAAACAAAACGCCTCTGACCGTGCTGGTCCGGAGAATTGTCTCACCGTTAACCGACTTTAGGCGGAACCGGTGAACCATGTGAATACCGTAATCTAGGCCAATACCCAGCAACAGGGGCACAACAATAATGTTGGCAAAATTAAACGGAATTTTAAGAATTACCGTAGTGCCGGCAATCAACCCCAAAGAAATCAAAAGGGGTGCAAGAATCAGCAGGACTTCTCTCAATCTTCGCGTGGCAAAAATCAAAAGTATGATGTTAGCTGCAATCGAAATGATAAATGCCTGTAAAAACGCATGCGATATGGTTTGGCCGGCCCTGACAATGCCCACTGGCGTGCCGGTGGCGCGCGGTGTGATTTCTTCAATAGTCATGACAAAACGTTCGAGCGCTTCCAAATCGTTCAGGTTTTCCCGGGGGAACACCTCTACCCGGTAGAGGTGTTCTGATATATACCGGGATGTTAGCTCCTGCGGCAGTTGTTCGGCTGTAAAAGCTTCCGGCTGCATTAACCGGGAAAGCTGTTCCAATAGGTATTTTAACGGCATCAGCATTGTGGTTTCCAATTGATCGGTAATTTTTACCGCGGCATCGGGGTTTCTCAGGTGTTCCATCAACAGGTCAACATTTCTCGCCATGGACAGGGCCTCGGCAGAATCCCCGGAGGCGTTTTCTATATATTTGGCAAGGGCTTTTCTGAATTTATCAACTGCCGCAATAGTATCTTTAACCGGGTTCTTAACGATCTGCAAATCCGCATCAATAGGCGGCATAAACAAGGCCATCTCTTCGATTAACTGGATTTTTTGTGCCTGATCGGCGGGTACGAGATCTGCAAGCATCATCGTTTTTTCAACAACAGAAAGGGTTTTCATACGGTTTGCCAACCGGTTTGCCTCTGTAGCAGAATCGCATAAAATGGAAATTGTCCACATTGAGGTGTCTGATTGCTTTAGCAGGTCTTGGGCCGTCCTCACCGATTGGGCTTTCTGATTGTTCAAGTTGAGCGGATTGTAATCGAAACTCACTTTGGGCAATAAGGCAACACCGGCCAAAAAAAAGGCCGCCGACGAGGCCAAAATGATTTTGGGAAACCGATGCGGGGCCTGAGAAATAGCGGCTTTTAACGGCTTCGGGGCTGTTGTACACCGGAGGAATTGCGGGCGCCACAAATGAATCATGGACGGCAGCACCGTGATGTTGGCCAACAAGTTGATGAACATGCCGGTTCCGGCAATCATTCCTAATTCGGAGGCACCACTGTAGGCCGTGGGAATAAACGCGTAAAATCCAGTGGCAGTGGTCAGTGTACATAACAACAGGGTATTGCCGGTCTCCTCCAAAGTTCGTTGAATGGCATCGGGATGATTCCATCCGTTTACGATCAACTCTTTGTAACGCAAACAAAATTGAATGCTGTAATCAATACCCAAACCTACAAACAATACCACAAAGGTAACGGATATAATATTGAGTCGTCCGATGGCTAACATGGCAAACCCAAAGGTCCAGTCCATTCCCATCAGCAGGGTGATCATGCTGAAAACAACCAGTCGCCCGGATTTCAACCCCCAAATCAATATCACCAGAACCATCCCGACGGAAGCCGCCCCCATCAGATAGATACCCTGTCGGACGCTGAAGAGATTCTCGACGTTCAGTGCCAAGTTGCCGGTGACACGTACCGACACATCCGCGAAGTCTTTATCAGCGAGCTCTGCTTTAGCGTGTTCAATTTGGTTCAAAGCAGATTTGATGGGATTAAGGGACAAATAGTCCAGATTTGGAACTAATATAATGAATTCGCGGTGTGTTTGATCCTCTGAACGCCCCTGCATCAAATTCTGCCAGGAAATCCAATCTGGTTCACCTGAGCCGACTTTTGCAACAGCCCCGTCCAATTTCGTCAACAGGAGATTGAGACGGTCTTTATCCAAGGCATTGCTATCAGCTCCAAATACATCAGCCAGCACGGCAAACAGGCTTTCGAGGCTCATCTCTTGGGCCAGCGAACCGAGAAAAGGCTGCATTGTAGCCAGATTGTCGGCCATATCAATTAACTCTTTTGTATTTCGATATAGCAGGCCGTTTTTTTTGAAAAAGGCATTGCCCCGGGGGGCGAAGACGGAACGAAAAACTTTTGGTTCCCGCCGCAAGTGTTCGAGAAGCAAATCCCGAACAATACCGGCTTGTTCAGGTGTTTTGGCATCAATCACCAAAAGAAGCACATCATTTAACTGCGGGAAAGCCTGGCGGAATCGATTCAGTTCCTGACGAAATGGTACCCTGTTCGAAACCATCTTCGCGAAATCGGTATCAATTCTGAAAGTCAACACAGTGTAAACTGTCAGGCCGGCCGTCAGCGCAACCGCCACCACCAGAATAAGCAACGCCCTCCGAAAGATCAACCCAGACAACCAAACCGGGAGACAGGGAGTATTTTCGCGAATGCAGCGCAGTATGTCAATCCGTTGTTTCAGCATTGTCAGAGGTTTTTCCTAAACCGTCCTTGAGGGGGAAACAAAACATCCCTTTCAAAAATGAGCCACGCAGTCAACCCCGGAAGGCCCACTGCCAGCTCACGCCCCCGCTTGATGAGCGCTATCGCCAGCGCTGTTTCTGTAGGCAACCCCAGCAAGGCGGCAACGGCAATAATTCCGCCTTCACGCACCCCTAGCGCCCCCGGCACCAAAAAACCGAAACTGTTTGCAGCAACTCCAACCGCCTCAAGAACCACAGCTGCCGTTATTGTCGGTAAAGCTCCTAAAAAATAAAGTGCCAAGTAGGTTTCGCCGCTTTTGACCATCCAGCCGGCAAACCGTAAAAGGGCACATATTATTAATCGATCATAATCAGAATATAGATTTGCCGTCTCTTTTTCAAGCACCTCCAAACCGCCCAAAACCTGCATGATTTGTCTGTTATCAAAGAAACGCCGGGCGATTCGGTTAAATACACTTGATATGCCCCAGTACTGAACCGAAATAAGGCAGCCAAATATCAGCAGGCCGCCTGACAGCATCATAGCAAGCAAAGCGATATTTGGGGCCAGACTCACTTTGAACAGCAAAAGCAAAAGGCCGACCATAATGAACAGAAACTGGGTACCGAGGCCCAGGGTCAAATCAACCACTACGGAAGCTCCAGCCAAGGTTCGGGCTGGCAAGCGACGGGCCAGCATCAAGGCCCGGGCAACATGCCCTCCTACCTGAGCAGCCGGCAAAAGGGTGTTGCATGATTCGGCCACCCAGCGATATAAAACAAAATCAGCGAAGGCAGGAACCCTGTATCCGGCGATCAGATACTTCCAGCCTGCAGCATCAATGGCCATCGGTACAAAGCGAAAGGCAATAACCCACAGAATATTCCAGTTGGCCACCATGAGGGCCGTCCCAACCTCACTGACGCCTTCATTTATCAGCAAATAGGCGACAAAGGCCAAACCTACAGTCAGCGTGAGCACAAAAAAACGGGTGCTTTGAAAGCGTCGCATTAGAAACCATCCAAGTTTTTCTCAGGCCAAATACGGCAATCCATTTTTTAAAATCAATGTCTAAGAATTCAATATTTTAACGAAGCAATACTTCGGTTTTTTCCAGCAGTTCTTTTTCCAGACCGTCAAACCCGTCGTGCTCCATTATGGAGATGAATTGCGCCCGCATCATTGCCAGCTGGCTGATCCCTTTAACGTGGATGTCGACGATTTGCCACCGCCCTTTTACTTTTATAAGTTTATAAAGAAATGAAACCTCATCTCCACTTTTCTTGATCATACGTGCGTCAACATTGACACTGTTGCCCCAGGGCTTTTCAGGAAGTGTTACTTTAAAACACTGTCCGTTAAATGAATCATATTGTCGGGCATAAACAGCCGTTGACCATTGCCGGTACAATTCGATCAACCGTTCGCGTTGCTCGGTTGTTAAGGTTTGCCAATATTTGCCAGAAGAAATGCGGACAATTATATTAAAGGCGAACACTTCGCGTATCACCGGCTCTAAAATAGTATGACGTCCGGCATACCCGATTTTTTTGCCGCCTTTCATGGCTTCCAGCAGCTTGGTGTAAAATTTTTCAACAACCGCTGTCGAATCCTCTATTTCTTTGGGTTGCACAGTCTGCGCGGTTGCTATGCCGATGGTAATAACTGTTAAAATTAAGCCACTTATGACTGTCTGGCAGAACCACCAGAATGATTTATTTATTAAGCCCGGGTAATAATCGGTCAACATGATAACGTCCTTGGCTGTAAGCATGTTTGAAAATATCTTAAAAACAATTTATAGAGAAATGCATAGTATTTGTACTTTGCTTTTCCTTATAAATTCTAATTTCTAATTTAATATTCCTCAGGCAACAATCTTAACTGTGCCAACGAAAAGACCGGCCCGTCTTTACAGACATATTGGTATCCAATATTACAATGCCCGCAGATGCCGATACCGCACTTCATTCTCATTTCAAGGGAAAGAATAATCCTTTCGGGCGGAAATCCCAATTCTTCCAACACAGGCTGAGTGAATTTTATCATGATGGGCGGACCACAGATTATGGCAATAGCGTTTTCCGAGCTTGTTATTTTTTCTTTTGCGATCGTCGGCACAAACCCGACATTATATTTCCACTCGGAATCATCCGTGCCGTCCACGGTTATGTGCATGTTGATATCATCCCTTTTTCCCCATTCCGCAAGCTTATCTCTGTAAAGCAAAAGTCCCGGATTTCTGGCTCCGTATATCACAGAGATATCTTCAAACCTCGGTCTGTTCTCGGGCTGAATCATGTATACGATGCTTGATCTTAAGGTTGTAAATGCGAAACCACCCCCGATTATGACAATATTTTTGCCTTGCATTTTTTCCCAGGGGTACCAGTTGCCCAGTGGCCCCCGAATCCCCATCACATCACCTTCTTTCATGCTGTGCAGATGTTTAGAGACAAGGCCGACCTTATTTACAGTGAATGCAACAAACCCCTTTTCTGTGGGAGAAGACGCGATGCCGATAGGAATTTCGCCCTTGCCCGGAACCGACAATTCAGCAAACTGTCCCGGCGTGTAGAAAAACTTCTGTTCATCTTCGGAATTCAAAAAGACGAATCTGAACGTTTTGATATTTTTATCTTCAGTTTCTATCGTGATATTATCTATGCGGACCGGATACGGCAAGTATGGATTTTCCACTGGCACACCCCATCTTTATCTTAGCATTTATTCATCAATTCGGTTATTTGCCGGATATCTATATTAACCGGACAGTAGCGGACACAACGGCCGCAACCGGAGCACTGTACCCCGTTTCCATATTTATCCACGTAATATTTCAGTTTGTGCATAAATCGCTGCCGCACACGCTGAAATTTATTGGCCCTGGGATTATGTCCGGATCCATGGAGAGTAAAAAGCGGGAACATGCATGAATCCCAGTTCCTGATCCGGTCAATCTGTTTCTCAAAAACCTCGTCCTGTATATCAAAGCACCAGCAGGTTGGGCAAAGGAATGTGCAGGCACCGCAATTCAAGCAGGAAAAAGCAATATCATTCCAAAATGGCGCATCAAAAAGTTCATTGGTATCTTTGTCTTTTAGTTTGCTGAAAGGGACGCCGGAATTTGTCTTCCGGGTGGCGGAAACCGCAAGATCTTCCTTTAACATCTTATCGCCGGCAGGCTTTCCACCCCCTGCCCGGCTGAGAAATTTTTCACCTTTTTCTGTCAGACCCTTTGCCAGAAAAATCTCGTCAATATCGTAAAGCAACACATCCAGATATTTTTCATCAAACGGCCCGCCCCCAGCAGAAGTGCAAAAACAGGTGGCGCAGGGTTCGTTACATCCCAGTCCGATCAGGGTGGTAGATTCGAAATGCCGGACCCACCACGGGTCTCGATATTCGCGGTTGTCAAAATTGCGTTTTACGATCTGAAATGCATGGGCATCACATGGCCTGATTCCGACTATCGCCTGAGGAGAGTAAACTTTCGGCGCTTCCCTGAAGATGTTTGCCTTCGCATCATTTTTATCAATAGAGCATTCAAACAGTAATTCGGATGGGGGATATACGAGAGACTTAGGGGAAAGCCTTGTATTCCGGTAATCGAAGTCAGGATCTTCCCCTTCGCCTAAAGGCTTAAAACTGTGAAATTCACCATCTTTTACGGGTACAAATATACTGTAAGCGTCAGCCAGCCCCTCCAAGGCCTTTGTCCAGCGTTCTTTTGTGAATGTCTGTGTTGTCATAAATTTCACCTTTCCGGCTTATCTTAACAATAGCACATGCAGATCCCGGTAGGATTTGCCAGCACCCCGGGAGTCTCGGAAACAAATATTACGTCTAAGTAGGCATCCGTCTCATGGCCCTTATTTAATAAAACTGTTATAATCATTCGGTCTGTAAATATCCAGCGGCGGTCTTTGATTCGGATCGAGACCTGCTTCCCAGGAAAAATAATCCTCCGTATCCTTATTCAGTTTTTTGGTAAACTGCCTGATTGGTATGCCCATCGGGCAAACGGTCTCACAGGCGCCACAGTCCGTGCAACGGCCTGCACAGTGGTATGCCCTCAGGATATGAAAGGTCATTGTATCAACAGGGTCAAGACTCTTCCCCACCCACTGGGGCTGAGATTCGTCCACAAAACATGTGGGGCAGTAACACAACGGACAGGCATTTCGGCATGCATAACATCGAATGCAATTTTTTATGACACTGTTGAAAAATTCCCATTTCTTATCGGGAGCCATTTCTTCAATCTTTTTCACATCCGCATACGCTTCGATGCCTTTCTGTTCTTTAACCGTCTCCGAAATCATCTCATCGAAAATAACGGGATTTCGATGGCGGCACAGTGCGCAATTATTTCTTAAAAAATCCTTTTTCTTAAAAGTTTCTTCGAATCCGTTTCCTGCGACAGTCAGTTTGTCATTTGACTCCCAGACATCCAGTATTTCCTTCTGATCAACAGCCTGCATTACCTTTGTGTGATCAATAATCCCTGTGCAGGGAATCCCGACAATATGCAACTGGTCCCGCCGGATCTGATTTTCGGTGATATGTGTCACGATGCTCCTGGAATTGCATCCATTGGCAATAATACCGATCCGGTCTTTTCGTTCGGTCAAATAATTACACAGATTCAAACCGCAATGGCTGTCCCAGTATAAAACACCGGCTTTATCCGCCTCTGAGACAAGAACCGGCTCGTTTTTCATCGGAACAGTTCCTTTTTTATAGCCGATGAACACATCTACCGTTCCGTCCCGGAGTAATTTTCCGGCCTTTTCCCTTATGAGCGCCGCATATTCGATCATTACGCCACCTCAGCTCTTTTCTTGATAAAGTATTTTGCGGGACCCAGCATTTTTACTTCATCGGATATGTTACGTGCTACATCAGCAAACTTACCTGCTTCTGCAGAAGATATCCAGGAAAAATGAAGCCTTCCCGGTTCAATGCCGATATGTTCCAGAAGTCCTTTTAAAAGGGCAAATTTCCTTCTCGCGTAATAATTACCTTCCAGGTAATGACAGTTGCCAGGGTGTCACCCGGAAACCCAAACCCCATCTACGCCATGGCGAAAGGCTGCAAGAATTAACTTAGGGCTGACACGGCCTGAGCATGGCACCCTTATAATCCTGAAATTGGGCGGATACTGGAGACGGTTCACCCCTGCAACGTCTGCCGCAGCGTAACTGCACCAGTTGCATAGAAAAACGGCTATTTTCGGTTGCCAATCAGTCATTTTATTATCCTTAATTATCCTTAATGAATTAAGTAAATAAGTGTATATTTAACAATACCTAAATTTCATTTATCATTGCCATAATTTGATCTGTACCAAACCCCTTCAGATTAATTGCGCCGGAACGGCAGGAAGCTACGCAAAGTCCGCATCCTTTACAGAGTATCTGATTGACACTCGCCCTGCCTGTAAAAGGCCCTTTTTCGATGAATGACAATGCCGAGTAAGGACATATTTTCACACAAACCCCGCAACCGCTGCAAAATACGGAATTTACCTGTGCTACTGTTCCGCTCGTTTGCAAAGTACTTTTGGCTAATAGCGTTATAGCCCTTGTCGCTGCTGCCTGGGCCTGGGCAATTGATTCATTAAGCGGCTTCGGAGCATGAGCCAATCCGCAGATAAACACGCCATCAGTTGTGCAATCGACAGGCCTGAGCTTAACGTGCGCCTCCTCAATAAAGCCGTCTTCATCGAGTGTCAGCTTAAACATATTTGCCAAGGGATTTTCTTTCGGCGCTATGATAGCTGTGGCAAGCACAACGAAATCCGCATGTATTGCCATCTTCCGTTTGATTACTGTATCGGTAAATTCTACGACAAGATTTTTACCGTCCTTCTCAACGGACAATTGCTTGTCATAGTCATATCGCAGGAAATGAACACCCATTTCTCTGGCCTGACGATACATATCTTCACGTAATCCATAGGTTCGTAATTGCCTATATATAATAAAAACGTCTATTTCAGGATTTAATTTTTTGAGATTAATGGCATTTTTTACCGAATGAGAACAGCATATTTTTGAACAATAAGGTCTCTCTTCATTGCGCGAACCAACGCATTGTATAAAGGCAATGGATGATATACTCTTAAGCCTTCGGCTGTTTTCAATAAGCATTTGATCCAATTCCAAACCGGTCAGGACATGGGGATTCAAGCCATAAAGGTATTTATCAGGTTTGAATTCAGACGCTCCGGTCGCAATAATGGCCACGCCATGTTTCAGCACTTCTTCTTTACCGTTTGTGCAAACAGTAGTTTCAAAATTTCCGACAAAACCTTCCACATTTTTTATTTCCGTATTTAAACGCACATCAATTTTTTCATGCGCCAAAACTTCATCAATCAGAAGCGTGGATAAATGCTCCCGGACATCATCGCCCCGCCAGGTGCGATACATACGGCGGGCGTGACCGCCGAGTTGCTCGCTTTTTTCAACAAGATATGTGTGATAGCCCTGTTCCGTAAGGGTTTTTGCCGCAATTATTCCTGCTACGCCTCCGCCTATCACAAGGACAGATTGGTTGATTTCAATTGACGGTTCGATAAGCGGCTCCTGCAAGCTCACCCTGGCTACGGCCATCCTTACAAGATCTTTCGCTTTTTCCGTGGCATCTTCAGGAAATTCGGCATGTACCCAGGAACACTGGTTGCGGATATTGGCCATCTCAAACAGGTATTTGTTGAGACCCGCATTTGTCGCTGTTTCCTGAAAAAGCGATTCATGAGTTTTGGGAGTGCATGCAGCCACAACCAGGCGATTAAGATTCTCGTCTTTAATCGCTTGAGTTATCTTAGCCTGGGTGTCCTGTGAACAACTGAACATGTTATCCTCTGCGTAAACAACGCCGGGAAGAGTTTTGGCATATTCGACAACAGAGGCTACATCAACAATCGAGGCGATATTTACTCCGCATCGACAAACAAAGATTCCGGTGCGTATGGACTCACCTCTCACATCTATTTCTTTTGGTATTTCTTTGACCTTGGTGAGGGTCCAGCGGGATTCGCTGAGAGTGCTGCCTGCAACACCTGCAGCAGCGCTTGATTCGATTATTGACCCGGGGATGTCCTTGGGCGCCTCAAAAGTTCCGCTCACAAATATTCCGGGCACAGATGTCCTTGTTGGTTCAAATGACGAAACAGTAGCAAAATTAAAATGATCAAGCTCGATTCCCAACCTGCCCGCAAGATCAATCGTATCCTGGCTCACGCCAATACCCACAGAAAGCACCACTATGTCGAATTCTTCGTCCACCCGTTTTCCTGCTTCATTAACATAGCATATGAGAAGCCGTTCATTATTCATCCGTATAATATTGGTAATTCTGGTTTTTATAAAACGTATGCCTATTTCATTTTTTCCTTTTCTGTAGTATCTCTCATAATATTTTCCATGAGTGCGCACATCTATATAAAAGATAGCCGTATCCAGCATATTTTTGCAGTGCTCTTTTGCAACCATTGCCTCTTTAATTGCTTGAGTGCAACATAATGATGAGCAATAATTTCTCGCCCCGATATGTGAATCTCTGGAGCCTACGCACTGTAGCCACGCTATTTTTTCCGGCTTTTTATTGTTTGACGGCGTCACGAGACGGCCTTGATAAGGTCCGGATGGAGAGAGCATCCGTTCAAATTGTAAACTTGTCACAATATTGGGAGATTTCCGATAACCATATACATCATGGGCGCCCGGGTCGTAGGCTTCACAACCTGCGGCAACGATAATAGCTCCCACATTAAAAATAAGATCTTTTTCTTTGTCATCAAAATTGATCGCTTTCGAAGGACAGAATTTTTCGCAGGCCCTGCCTTTCCCTTTTTCAAAATATACACAATTGTTCGGATCAATAGCATATTTAAGAGGAACAGCTTGAGCATACTTCACATAGATAGCCTTACGTTTGCTGAGACCTTCGTCATATTCATTGTCAACTTTTTTAGGGCATTTCTGTGCGCACAGGCCACAGGCAAGGCATTTATTCATATCCACATATCTGGGATGCTGGATAACGTGAACTTTAAACTGCCCTGACTTGCCCGATATGTCCATAACCTCTGAAAGGGTAAGCAACTCTATATTTATGTGCCGGCCGACCTCGACCAGTTTCGGAGAAATAATTCACATAGCACAGTCATTAGTGGGAAAAGTTTTATCCAGTTGGGACATGATCCCGCCAATGGAAGCGGTTTTTTCTACAAGATAGACGTAATAGCCTGTGTTTGCGGCATCAAGCGCTGCCTGCATCCCGGAAATACCTCCACCGATGACCATTATAGACCCGACCTTTTCTTGAGACATATTACCTCCGGAACTTTTTATTGTTTCTGCCCTTCCTGGCTATCTATTGCCAAAAAGTTTTTTATACTTGTTAACTCTATCTGATTCTTATCTAATCCGAGCATGTTGCCGCCAATACCCATAGCAAGACCGAGAAGCTGCGGATACAGGATACCGGGCAGTTGATTGTTTATGCCGCGCTTTAAAGACATTTTCACCTGAACACTATCAAATTGCACATAACACCATGGGCAGCCGACACAAAGAAAGTGAGCACCTGCCTGCGTTGCGGATGATATCTTTTTTCCCATCAAATCCATTGAAAGCTCATCGTTTACTCCGGTAAGCGGCGCTCCGCAGCATTCAAGTTTCAATGGCCATTCTATGCTCCTGGCTCCGGTGACCTCCACCAATTGATCAAACAAAACAGGATCTGCGGCATTATCAAATTGTGTGATTTCACTTGGTCGCAATGCATGACATCCGTAATGCGTTGCAATATTAAGATCTTTGAATTTTACTTTAACTTTTTCTTTTATTGCTTCTAATCCCACATCCTTGTGGAGTACTGAAAGGAGATGTGTCACTTCAGCGTTTCCAGTGTATGCAAGTTGTTCCTTCGCCAATATTGCGTTGGTTTCGTTAAGCAGTGACGGATCATTTTTCAACAGGTCATTTACTTTCTTAAGACTGCCGTAACAGCATTTGCAAAGGGTCATCAGATGCAGCCCCCGCTTTTCTGCAATAGCAAGATTCCTTGCGCCCAAAAGCACAAACATCTTGAAATCAGAGTTTCTGAGGGGATAACCGCAACAGTTAAATTGTTTAAGAGTTACTGATTTAACGCCCAGCTTTTTCAGGACAGCCCTTGAAGAAAGCTCATACTGCCGGACGCGTCGTTGTATTGTACACCCTAGAAATAATGCGTATTTCATCATTGTTTTCCTGCTTTTTAGCGTTAGCTTATCACAGCCGATCTAAAGATTGCTTGCCTCTTTTAATGCCATATTTTTCAGTTCATAAAACACTTCTGTCACTTTTACACCCTGCGGGCAGTGTTCCTGACACTGATAGCATGTAACACAATCCCACAGCATTTTTGATCCGAGAGCCAAATCCTTAAGGCCTAAATCAAGAGAACGCATTATCTGATGCGGAAGCATTCCAAGTACCTCTTCCGGGTTTTCATAATTTCTGACGACAGGACAAACGGTTGAGCAGTTCTCACAGGAAAAACAACAGGAATAATTATTTGCCTGATAAGACTGACCGGTATTAAGCTTTAATTCCTTATTTATCGGGCTTAGAGTAATAATCTTCTCCGATTTTTCTATATACCCGCATGCGTTTGCGATTTTTTCCCTTATATTATTCAATGGTTTTATATAATCAGCAGGATCAAGCTCACTTAGATCTATGCTGCGATAAAAAGAAAGCGGCGAGAGTACAAGCGGTGTCGAATGCCCTTTTTGAAGCATTTCTTCCTTGACATTTTGCCAAAGTTCTCTCAGGTTGATTCCAACGGGGCACGCTACAGTACAACGATCACAATTTGTGCACATATAGACGCCTTCCTGAATAGTTTTAAGTGAATCATCACTTAATTTTTTATTGGCCACATAATTTTTGAGAAAGGCCATTTTTTCTGAAGGAAGAACTGTGATATTCCCATTTTTAAAATAGGCTACACGAACTGAGCATCGCCGGCTGCATGTCCCGCAGTGGGTACAGGCATCCAGTTCCAAAATTTGTCTGGTAGCGATATTGGCCGGGTTGGATTTTTTATTATCCATGACCGCATTAGATAACAGGCTTATAGGGCTCGCGAAAATATGAAACATTTTGCTGAATGGAAGATATGCAAGACCGATAAAGCATGACAGAAAATGAATATACCAGAGTATGACAGGCATATCAGCACGATCGAAAGCACCAGCAAAAGGTTTGATAACTTTTGCCACCGCATAACCCGTTAAAGCATACCGGGGGCTCGAATGACATGAGGCGCAGTTTGTTTCATGACTTTCCGCTCCTGTTTTTAGTGTCTCATCATCAAATGGGCCCTTCAAATCAGAACTGACCAACCCGTAATTTTTCACCCAAAATGCTTCAAGCGCCTGAGCTTCTTCAACGTCTAAATCCGAATATTCATCAACCATCTCCTGAAAAATTGAACGGGATGTGATTTTGACGCTTTCCAGAAAAATACCTGAAAATATAATTATGGTAAGAATAAAAATAGCATAAACATCCATTGAACCGGTTTTGAGTTTCGGCGCTCTTAAAATTATCCGCCTGACAATTGCAATGCAAATACCGATTATCACCATTAGTCCGAACATATCTCTTAGAAACAAAAAAGGATTGAGTGTAGAATAGTAATCAGGAAAAATAGGCTGGGTGATGAATTTATCCATAGCATGCATAAAGAAAAGCATCATAAAGCCAAAGTAAATAAGCATATGCATAAGCCATCGGATAAAACTCTCTTTTAGCACACGAATCTGGAGTATAATATCAAGGACAAAAACCCTTATCAGGATCGCAATTTTAGCGCTTAAAAGAGTTTTTAAAGTTCCTTTTATCACTGTAACAACTCTATCAGTCGCAGAAATATTTGCAGCATTGAATCCAATACTTCTTCTGAACCAGTTGGATATTTTATAGGTCATACCGAAAACAAATATTGCGAGAGAGATATACAAAGCGATGTGATAAAACATGAACCTATCTCCTATTATGGATTAAGAGTTGTATACCGACCCAGAGGATTTATAATCCGATGCTGATTTATACTTTTTGGGCCTTTATAACAAGGAGTTTAAGTCAATCCTTTGCGTTTACGTAATAGTCAAAGCAAGTATCATGCCTTTTAAGAGTTTTTTTTATGATTTCAAACCAAACAATGAATTAAGATGATTATACAATATTTGTCAATATTTTGTTCGATATTTTTCTCTTATGTGTTAAAATCTTAACATGTGTTAAAATTATTGAATCATCAAAAATTCAGATTTTTGCTTCGCGCTTCAATTGGATATCGAACCGCTTCATCCGGCTCCAAACCGTTACACGGGAAATACCTAAAATGCGGGCCGCTTCCGATTGGTTCCCGTCCGCCTGTTTTAAAGCTTCAATAATTTGAGTCTTTTTCACTGCTATGCGATCAGGTTTTGACTTTTTGGATTTTGTCACCGGACTTATGTTTTGTTGATATATGTTGGGGGGAAAATTATGAGGCTTAATTATGGATTCCTGACAAGAAACAGCTGCATATTCAAAAGCGCTTTTCAACTCCCTGATATTTCCAGGCCATTCATAAGTCATTAACAGCCTCATAGCATTGTCATCTATTCCTTTTATATCCTTGCCGGTTTTAAGTCGAATTCTCTGTATAGAATGATCAACAAAAAGCGGGATATCTTCACGTCTTTTTCGTAAAGGGGGAACATAAATGGGAATTACATTGATCCGGTAAAAAAGATCTTCCCGAAAAGAACCATTTTTAACAAGGGTTTCCAGATTTTTATTTGTTGCCGTAATTATACGAACATCAACTCGAATTGGCTTATTATCTCCAACTCGCTCAATAGTTTTTTCTTCAAGAACGCGGAGCAATTTTATTTGTGTAATAAGAGGCAAGTCTCCGATCTCGTCCAGAAAGATGTCTCCTCCGTGCGCCGCCTCAAACCTTCCCTCTCTACCTTTGTGTGCGCCCGTGAAGGCCCCTTTCACATGGCCGAAAAGCTCACTCTCAAGCAAAGATTCATTCAGGGCTGCACAGTTAACTTTGACAAATGGTTTATTTTTACGCTGACCTATATCGTGAATGGCCCTGGCTACCAGTTCTTTTCCGGTTCCGCTTTCTCCGAAAATAATAATTGGGGCATCCGAAGTGGCAACATTAGAGATCAACTCAAAGACCCGCTCAATGGCGACAGAAGCACCCAACATCCCCTGAAACCCGTTTTCTGAACAAAGTTGATCCCTTAAAGCTGTAATCCGGGTGTCTTTTTTGATAATTTCCGTTATATCTGTAATCGTTTCAACAGCACCCATAACCTTATCTTTCAAGTCTCTTAGAACGGATGCATTTTTTATTACATCAACATGCCGACCGTCCTTTCTTGTCAGTCTGCACCTTCTCATATCCAACGTGCCGGTTTTGAAGAGTTCGCACCATATATCATCCTGAGTTTGCCGAAAAACCTCACAGGTGTCGCAGGCTAATAGCATGCAGGATTTTCCGATGACTTCCTGGTATGGGTATCCTGTGATTGATTCAAAGGCCTTATTAACAAAAACAATGTTTCCGGCTTTGTCCACAATCATCACACCATCTAAAATGGTATCTATTACCGTTTTCCAATGTCTGTTTAATTCCTGTTCAAACATGGTGTCTCCATATGTCAAAATTTAACATGTGTTAAATATAATTTTTTAACAATATCATGACAACAAAAAAAATAAAAAATGACAATTCAATGCACTAATTTACCGTTGAATGGTTTAATTATTGACAAACTAAAAATCTCAATATAAGGCAATCATATATTGTTTTATATTTTAAAAATGCTACATAAAAATTTATTTCTATCTAACCGGTTAAAATCGGTTTATTGGTTATAATTACTTGGATTTATAATAAAATTGAAAACTAATGAAAGGAGGATCGGTTTTATTTTTAAGGCAGAGGTTGTTTTTTTTACCCATAATTTTTTTGTTAATCCCCTAACTTTATAGTGGATTAGCTTTTTATTAAAAGGAGGTAGCTTTGGGTTTTGAAATATATAAAGAATCTTATTCCGGCGGTATAAAGGGCATTACAATAGGAAAAGGCAAAAATGCTGTTACTGTCGGTGGTGAGACATGCTATCCTTTCTATCTTTTTGAAGGAAGCATGCCGAATAAACCCAGGATTGCAATGGAAATCTGGGACACTGAACCGGAAGACTGGCCGGAATCAGTGCTATGCTATTTTAAGGATGTGGTTTCCGATCCTGTAGCCTGGGCCAAAAAGAGTGTTGATGAATATGGTGCTGAAATGATTGTTCTTCAGTTAAAGAGCGCTGATCCTAACGGCAAAGACGCATCACCTGAAGAAATTGCTGCAACAGTAAAGAAAGTCAGTGCTGCTGTTAAAGTTCCTCTGATTGTCTGGGGATGTGCCAACACCCAGAAAGACGAGGCAGTATTAAAGAAAGTCGCTGAAGAATGCCAGGGCGAAAATCTTACGATGGGACCGGTTGAAGACAAGAATCACAAGGGTATAGGTGCAAGTGCCATGGGATATGGTCATACCCTTATTTCATCATCACCCATAGACGTTAACCTTGCAAAACAGATAAATATTCTTCTTGAAAATCTGGGCGTTTCAACTGAGAAAATTATTGTTGATCCTACAACAGGCGGTCTTGGATACGGTATGGAATATTCCTATTCCGTTATGGAACGTTTGAGAATGGCAGCCCTTGCTCAGGGCGATGACAAGCTGCAGTATCCTTTGATCAATAATCTCGGAAACGAAGTCTGGAAATGCAAAGAAGCAAAACAGACAGAAAAAGATGCTCCGGCTCTTGGCGATCCCGAAAAGCGCGGTATTCTCATGGAAGCCGTTGGCGCGGTAAGTTATCTTCTTGCTGGTTCGGATATACTCATTATGAGGCATCCTGAAGCTATTCGTATGGTTAAATCTTTTATCGATTGCCTGGCGGATGGCGGCTCACTGCAGAAGGTTGAGCCTATTAAGAAGAAACTGAGTGATGTTGCTATCGATTTCAAAGCATTATCGCCTGAACCGAATCTTACAATAGAAGAAGAAAAAGCTAAAAAAGCCGAACCGGCTAAAAAAGCGGAAGCTCCTAAAGCAGAAGCAAAACCGGCTGCGCCGAAAGCGGAAGCAAAAGCCGCTCCCAAGTCAGAGCCAAAGGCTGAAGCGCCTGCTGCTCCTAAAGAGGATATGAAAGCTAAAGCTGCAGATGCTGAAACTGCTGCTAAAGTAAAAGCTGAAGAGCAAGCAAAAGCTAAGGCAGATGCTGCTGCTAAAACCGAAATTGAGGCAAAAGCGAAGGCGGATGCCGAGGCTAAAGCAAAAGCCGAAGCTGATGCGAAAGTAAAAGCTGATGCTGATGCAAAGGCAAAAGCTGAAGAGCAGGCAAGGGCTAAGAAAGAAGCTGAAGAACAAGCAATCAGGGACAAGAGATCTCAGGAACGCGAAGAGCGCCTTGCGGCAAAGAAAATGGCTCCTGGCATAAAAGCAGCAATGACGGCTGCTGCCGAGCAGAAGTCAGAAACTGATAAAATGCTGGATAGATTGAAAAGAATACACAGAAGGCTTTAATTTTTGTGATAGTGTATGGTGTACGTCTCCTTATTTACTATGGTAATAATCCATATTGGTGACGGTGCCTGAACAATAAACAATATGAGGAGGAACCTCTAATGGCAGAAGAAACAAAAGAAAAGGTTGTCAAGACTCCCAAGGAGAAAAAAGTTGCCGATCCGGTAGCCGCATCCATGGACCTTGCGACCCAGATTATGATCAAGCGCGCCCAGGAACTGGGTGTTGAAACAATTTTTGACAGGGCTGAAAATATGAAACCCTGTAATATAGGCGTTCAGGGCACATGCTGCAAAAACTGCTCTATGGGACCCTGCCGTCTGCCCCTGACCAAATCCGTTGAAGATGGGCCGGATGAACGAAAAGGCCTTTGTGGCGCGACAGCAAATACGATTGCAGCAAGAAATTTTGCAAGAATGGTGGCTGGCGGTGCATCAGCCCACTCGGATCATGGCCGTTGCGTGGCTGAAGTATTCATGGCCGTTGCGAGAAAAGAATCCAATGATTACAAAATCAAAGATCCGCAGAAGCTTTTGGCTGTTGCCGAGGCTTTGGGCGTTGCCATTACGGTAAAAACCGATGATGGTAAAGAAGCCGATCGGAATATCGATGAAATTACTCTGGAAGTAGCAGAAATTGCGCTGGCCGAATGGGGTAAACCCGAAGGCGAGCTTCTTTACGCGAAACGCGCGCCTCAACCGCTTTATGAAAAATGGAAAAAAGCAGGAGTTATTCCCCGGAATATCGACCGGGAAATCGTCGAAATCATGCACCGCACCCACATGGGCGTGGATCAGGACTATAAGAATATAGTAAAGCAATGCACGCGTGCTGCCATAGCTGACGGATGGGGCGGCTCCATGCTGGCAACCGATCTTCAGGATATTTTGTTCGGTACTCCTTATCCTGTACAGTCCGAAGCCAACCTTGGCATCATGAAGGAAGACCATGTCAATCTCATCATTCATGGTCATGAGCCGGTTCTTTCCGAGATGCTTGTAGCCGCTGCACAATCCAAGGAAATGATCGATTACGCCAAGAGCATGGGCGCAAAGGGCATCCAGCTTGGCGGTATATGCTGCACCGGAAACGAAATGCTTCAGCGCCACGGCGTGCCGACGGCAGGTACATTCCTACAGCAGGAACTTGCTATCATCACCGGCGCATGCGATGCCATGGTAGTGGATATTCAATGCATAATGCAAAATATAGCCAATGTCGCCAAATGCTTCCACACCAAGCTGATCACTACACATCCAATTGCCCGAATGGAGCAGGATAACGTTATTCATATCGAATTTGATGAACATCATGCCATGGATGATGCCAAACGCATTGTTCGCATGGCCATCGAAAATTTCAAAAACCGCCGTGCAGAGGTCATGATTCCCCGCCAGAAAGCCACGCAGATCGCCGGCTTTGGTGTTGAATCCATTAAATATCATCTTGGTGGAACTTTCCGTGGCGACTATTACACATTAAATGACAATATCATTAACGGCCGAATAAGAGGTATTGCAGGCGTTGTCGGCTGCAATAACGCCAGAACCCGTCATAATGAAGGCCATATTTTGGTGGTTAAAGAGCTGATTAAAAATGACGTAATTGTTCTTACAACAGGTTGTAACGGAATAGCCTGTGCAATGGAAGGTCTTCTTACCCCTGAAACTGCGGCAGTTTACTGCGGCCCCGGGCTTGCGGAGGTCTGTGAAACAGTAGGTATTCCTCCTGTTCTTCATCTCGGCTCATGCGTTGACAACAGCCGAATACTTCTTGCTGCAACGGAGGTTGTTAAAGCAGGCGGCCTTGGAAAAGATATATCCGATATTCCTGTAGCAGGCAGCGCTCCGGAATGGATGAGTGAAAAAGCCATTTCGATCGGTCATTACTTTGTAACTGCCGGCGTATATACCGTATTCGGAGTTACATTTCCGACCAGCGGCGCACCCGTGTTTGAAAAATATCTGTTCGAGGATCTGGAAAAGATCTATGGCGGCATGTGGGATTTCGAGATAGACCCGATCAAGCACGCGCACAAAATGATTGCCCATATTGATAAAAAACGAAAGGCTTTGGGCATAGATAAGGCTAGGGACAGAGTGCTTATGGATATGGCTGACCGTATGAAACTGGAAGCAGTATAATTATGGCATGATTGTTTATTTAAAACCAAGATTTGAATAATCCTCAACGAAGGAGGAACATATGTCAAGATTAGTAGCATTTGCCGCCATTCAGGGCGGGTATAATATAGTATCAAAGGTAGAAGGGATGTACAAAAAGGCCCTTGCGACATACAATGCCGACACAAAAGTCGGTTTTCCGAATACGGCTTATTACCTTCCGGTAATATATTCTCTTCTGGGTATGAAAGTTGAAACCCTTGAAGATATGAAAAAACCCCTGGAATTTGCAAGAGGGCTTCTGCCGCCCCATGTTAAAGGAAGCCATCATCTTCCCTATCTTGGGCCTCTTCTTGATGCAGGTATGGCAGCTCTTTTTGCTTTTGAAATCCAGGAAGCAATAAGATATTTAAATGAGCCGGATTTTTATCTTCATTCCGAAGATATCGACCAGGAAGCGGGAAAAATCTGGCTGGGAGCAGCCGATGATACGGTTTTCAGAAAAAGAGGAGTTGAATTTGTTGATGGTTCCGCACCAGGATTTGCAGCTATTGTAGGCGCAGCGCCTGATCCTGAAACCGCGAAATTAATTGTTGAAGAATACCAGAAAAGAAGTCTTTATATCTTTCTTGCCGCAAACCAGAACGGAACAACGGTAGCAGAACAGCTTCTTGAAGCCGGAGTCCAGATAGGCTGGAATACGAGGATAGTTCCTTTCGGCCCGGATATTTCTTCGGCTATATTTGCGCTTGGTTTTGCAAACAGAGCCGCCATGGCGTTTGGTAACATAAAGCCTGGCGACTATAAGCGCATGCTTCTTTATAACAAGAATCGTATTTTTGCTTTCGTTAACGCTCTTGGCGATGTAAACGCTGAATGGGCTGCAGCGGCTGCCGGTTGCGTAAACTGGGGCTTTCCGACTCTTGCAGATACGGATATACCTGAGATTCTTCCAACAGGCATATGCACATACGAGCATGTTGTGGCTAATGTGCCTTATGAAGAAATGGTACAGAGATCGGTTGAAGTCAGAGGCCTTAAGGTTACCGTTTCAAAAATAGATATTCCATGCTCCTTTGGCCCTGCATATGAAGGCGAGCGTGTCAGAGGCGCCGATCTTTACTGCCAGATGGGTGGCGGCAAGAGTCAGGCGACTGAGCTTGTCAAGATGGCGGAAATGAATGAAATTGAAGACGGTAAAGTAGAAGTTATAGGACCTGACATCAAGGATATGAAACAGGGCGAATCGGTTAATCTTGGAATCTTTGTTCAGGTTGCCGGACGTGAATTCCAATCTGATTTTGAGCCGATCCTGGAGCGTCAGATTCATCATCTTGTAAATTATATACAGTATATAATGCATATCGGGCAAAGAGATATTTCATGGGTGCGTGTAAGCAAAGCTGCGGTAGAAAAGGGCTTTTCGTTAAAAGATATCGGAGTTGTGCTTCATGCTAAGTTTCACCAGGATTTCCAGAAAATAGTGGACAAGGTGCAGGTAACTCTTTACACCAAGAAAGAAGATGTTAACAAACTGACAAAACGTGCGAGAGCTGAATACAGGACCAGAGATGAGCGCGTTGAAAAGATGACTGATGAATCGGTTGAAATATACTATTCATGCACGCTTTGCCAGTCGTTTGCTCCGAATCATGTTTGTACGGTAAGCCCTGAAAGAACGGGTCTTTGCGGAGCATATAACTGGATGGACTGCAAGGCTTCTTTTGAAATAAACCCGACCGGTCCAAACCAGCCGATTGAAAAGGGCGAATGTCTTGATCCGGTTCTCGGACAGTGGAAAGGCGTTAATGATTTTGTATTCAAGGCTTCAAGAGGAGCCGTTACACACTACAATTTTTACTCAATGATCAAAGATCCGATGACCACCTGCGGTTGCTGTGAAGCTATTGCAGCCACACTGCCTACATGTAACGGAGTTATGACTGTTCATCGTGATTACAACGGTGAAACTCCGTGCGGCATGAAGTTTACCACGCTGGCAGGAGTTATGGGTGGCGGAGCATCATCTCCGGGCTTTGTGGGGCATTCAAAATTCAATATCACTCAGGGAAAATTTCTCAAAGGCGATGGCGGACTCTTAAGAATGGTATGGATGCCAAAAAGCCTGAAAGAAGAGATCAAAGACAGAATTATAAAAAGAGGAGAAGCACTAGGATATCCCAACCTGTATGACATGATCGCTGATGAGACAGTTGGGATAACCGAAGAAGAAATTATGCCTTTCCTTCAGAAAGTTGGACATCCGGCTCTTACCATGCCTTCTCTTTTGGGGTAATTGAAAAAGCCGGCAAATAAGAAATTTTGTATTTAAATTAAATAAGGAGATAAAAATGGCATTAACCGGTATTCAGATATTCAAACTCCTGCCGAAAACCAACTGTAAGGAGTGTGGCGTTCCCACATGCCTTGCATTTGCCATGAACCTGGCTTCCGGCAAAGCTGAGCTTGATAGCTGTCCATATGTTTCCGAAGAAGCCAGGGAACAACTTTCGGCTGCTTCGGCGCCTCCTATACGTCCCGTTATTGTTGGTAAAGGCGTTCGTTCGTTCACGACCGGTGGCGAGACTGTACAATACCGCCATGAAAAAACTTTTTTCAACCCGACAGCATTTGCTGCTCTCATTAATTCCGATATAAAGGATGCTGAGCTTAAAGATAAGCTTATTAACTGGAATGCTTTCCAGTATGAAAGGGTTGGATTGAATTTACGGCCGGAACTCATTGCCCTTAAAGACGTAAAAGGAGATGGGAAAGAATTTGCAAAGAAGGCAAAAATGATTGCCGAAACTTCCGAATTCAATCTTATTCTAATGAGTGAAAACGCAGATGTAATCAAAGCTGGGGTAGATGCATGCAAGTTCAAGAGGCCTCTTATATATGCCGCTACTGAAGGCAATGTAGATGCGATGGGGCAGATTGCAAAAGAAAATAATCTGCCTCTTGCAGTTAAGGCAAATTCCGTTGAAGGCTTGATTCCTCTTACTGATAAACTGACCGGTATGGGCTTAAAGGACCTTATACTTGATCCGGGCTCAAGAGAAATTAAGCAATCTTTGGAAGATATGGTTGCTATTAGGCGTGCAGCTCTTAAATCAGGAAACAGGTCTCTTGGTTTTCCGACAATAACACTTCCATGTGAGATGGCATCAAATCTTGATATGGAAAATCTTATTGCCGCAATGCATGTAGCTAAATATGGCGGAATTGTGGTGATGTCGGATTTTAAGAGCGAGAATATATTCCCGCTTCTTCTTGAAAGACTCAATATTTACACTGATCCTCAAAGACCTATGACAGTAACGCAGGGAATTTATCCTATCGGAAATCCTGATGAAAATTCTCCTGTTCTTATTACAACAAACTTTGCTCTTACTTATTTTATTGTTTCGGGTGAAATTGAAAGCAGTAAAGTTCCGTCATGGCTTCTGATAAAGGATTCGGAAGGTCTTTCAGTTATGACTGCATGGGCCGCCGGTAAATTCTCAGGCGATGATGTAGGTGCATTCGTGAAAAAGAGCGGGATTACCGACAAGGTAAAGCATACCAAGATAATCATTCCAGGCTATGCTGCAGCTATTGCAGGTGATATGGAAGAAGAACTTCCCGGATGGACGATTACTGTCGGTCCTCGTGAAGCAGCACATATCCCGGCATTTTTGAAGGCAATGTAATAACAAGCAGGTGGCGGTTTTCTTTTTTACAAACAAGAATATCGCCACCATTAACAACCGTTAGCAAATAAACGGGGAGGTCGTATGTTACTTATTGGTGAAAGTTTAAATGTTATTTCAAAAAAGATCGGGAAGGCCTTCAAAGAACGCGACCCGAAACCGATTCAGGAAGAGGCCCTTTTTCAAAAAGAAAAGGGTATGGATTATATTGATATAAATCTCGGACCGGCAAAAAAAGACGGGCATGAACTTATGCCATGGGTTGTTGAAGTTGTTCAGGAAGTTGTAAGTGATATTCCTCTGGTGCTCGATACATCAAACATCGATGCTATTGAAGCGGCTTTAAAAGTATGTAAACTTCCGCCGCTTATCAATTCCATCATGTGCCGTCCCGAACGTTATGAGAAAATGATTCCTCTTGCAGCAAAGTATAATGCTGATTTTATAGCACTGATGTGGGGGCCGGACGGCCTTCCCCGTGATGAGAACGAACGTGCTGCTCTGTGCGTTGAACTTTTATATGCTGCAAATGAAGCAGGCATTCCAAACGAAAAAATCTGGGTGGATGGTATAGTAACACCTGTTAATATCCAGCAGCCTCAACTTATAAGCCTTATGGAGTTTCAGGGAATGATTGAAGATATTGCTCCCGGTGCAAAGAGCACTTGCGGCCTGTCAAATATTTCAAACGGCCCACCGGTTCATCTGCGCCCTATTCTGAATCAGACCTATATGGTTATGCTTCAGAAAAAAGGCATGTATTCGGTTATTTCAGATCCTCTTGATGAAAAGCTTACTGAAATTGCAAAAGGTAAACGTCAGGATATCGTTGATCTGATTTATTCAATCGTAGATGGCAATGAACCTGATGTTTCAGGTCTTTCAAAAGAAATGCAGGATTACGCAAAAACGACTAATGTAATTCTTGGAAAGACTCTTTATTCCGATTCATGGCTTGAAGTCTGATTTTTATTATACATGAAAACATATAAAGCCTCTCCCTTATTCAGGGTGGGGCTTTTTTTTACGGATTAGAACTATTTTACTATCATAATTGCGAATTTCCGGAATATTATAATGGCACGTGTAGATGACTATATTAATGCAAAAAAATTAGCGGCAGAAGAACTGGCAAAAGAGTCTTTGGATGAGATAGCCAAAAGGTCGGGATACGATAAAACCGGAACTGATCAGCTTAGAGTTTCCTTTTTAGACAGAATCTATATTTTGAGTTGGCCTGGTTTTGAATTTAAGGATGAAGCGTTTGAAAATAAAGAGGTGCCTATTCAGGAACAGGTTATCATACTGCATTATCTTATGGCAAAGTTTCCAGGCAATAAAACAGAACAATGGATTTCGTTCAGGGAAATTCCGGGAGCTTCTTTTTATTTCTCCGCTTTTGTTAAAAGAGCGATAGATCCTTTGAAGAATGTATTTGGAAAAGATATTGCTTTATTTGCAAAAGCCGCTGGCTGTTTAAACGGGAATGCTATTGACGCTGGCGATGCCGGTTTTGAGTTTAAACTCTTTCCTTTTGTTTCATTGCAGCTTGTTTTATGGGAAGGTGATGAAGAATTTACGCCCGAAGCAAACATCTTATTCCAGGATACCATCGGTGATATTTTTTTGCCTGAAGATGTTGCCTGGCTTTCCGGTATGTTAGTATACAGACTTGTTGCGTTATCGCGTTAATGCTAAAGTTTCGCCATAGTACTCTTATTGTTTATGCTTTAAAAATATATATTCCTCAAAAGTATTTATATTTTTTTATCAAATAAATTTAACTATAATATCCTGTATTTATAATATTTAATATATCTTATTTTTATTATTATTTCCTTATTTTTATTGACAGTAGTATAGTCCGGTGACATACATTAAAATGTATCTGTATTCATGACTATAAAACCAATAAAAAGGAGGTGATTTAGAGGAAAGTTTTATATTTTTCAATATATTAATCAATATTTTTCCAAAAACCATTTTAAAGGAGATAGCTTATGAAAAAGATTTGTTTAGCAATATTTTTGTTGGTCTTATTTGGTGTTTTTGTATCAGGTTGTGCTACAAAAGATTTCCTGAAACAGGAGATTACTCCTTTGTCTGACCGTGTTGGGGCTCTCGAACAAAAAGTAGCTGCAAACGAAGCTAAAATTAAAGAAGTTGAAAGCAAAGCTGATGCTAATACTGCTTCTATTAATCAGGCTAATGAAAAGGCCACAAAGGCAGAGACTGACGCTATGAGTGCTCAGCAAGCAGCAAAGAATGCGGAAAACGCTGCAAATGAAGCTGCACAGTCCGCTAAAAAGTGTGAAAAAATATTCAAGCTGGAACAAAAGAAATAGATACGATTATAACAATGTCTATGTGAAAGGGGATGATGTCTAAAAAATCGTCCCCTTTATTATTTTAAAGCAATATAAAAGCATAGAAATACAAGCAAATATGATCTTAGCCAATCTTTAGTTTGTACCCGCAATGCGCTGGTATTGCGGAAGAAATAATCTTGACATGGGGTCCACTATAATAATCCGGAAAAGGATTAACACCCCTTCTGTCTTTGGCTAAACTGCCTACGATCGGATTTTCATCAATATAAAGCGTCATATTCCTAAGATATCTGTCGAGAACTTTTGCTCTGGTAATAACAATCGGTTCCCCTCCTGCTTCCTTATACACCTCATGCAAAGCCCTTGTTCTTTCTGTAGAGCTCTTAATTTCCGTATTGATAAAACTTTCTTTAAGCCTTTCTACACGCTCGGTTAAAACCGGTTTTTCAGTTATTTGGTAGCTTGCAATTTCATCGTTCTTTCTTAATGCAGTTGTTTGCATATTTCCTTCCTCCTTTTATTTGAAGATTTATCTAAAATTTGCTATCTTGCAAAAGATAATAATTCTGATTTTTTAATAAATTTAATAAACAACATATGCTGATTTTTTCTGTCTTTTGATCATATAATACTCAGCATTGCAATTATATCAAGGCCAGGACATGTCCTCTAATAATTTTAAACATTATAAATCACTTGGTCAGCTTATCAAGGATTACCGGCAATGGCGCAAAATAAGCCAGGATGAATTTAAGGAAAAGAGTTTTTCAGTGATCTGGGCATGAGAATCGCGTGGAATGCCTGTGATTACGAGGAAAAATTTCTGATGATGTGCCGTCAATACTTGAAATCGAATTGGATATTCTGGTTAAACGATTTGAGAGCTATTCTCCTCCCTTAACAGTTGATACTCCTTTATCCGTTGATAAGGTGAGTAAGGTGAGTTCGGAAATAAAAGAGGGGGAAATCGATATAAAGACAATAATCTGCCCTAATCCGGGATGTGAAATGAACGATAAAGCCGGAGAAGGCAAAATATAATCTGCAACGGAACCTACAGAACAAAACAGGGGGTCTTAAGACGCAGGTATATATGTAAACAATGCGGCACATCATTTAGCAGTAAAGCAGGAACAATTTTTTATGGGCTGCGTTCTCCGGAAGATAAGATTATGATGGCCTTAAAGCTTCTGGTGAATGGAATGTCTCTGACAGGTGTTGCAGATGCCATGAATGTTAAGTTTGAAACTGTACGGCGCTGGTTAAAAGTTGTTTCAGGTCAGAGAGGGAAAATTGATGGCCAGCTAATTAAAAAGCTGAATGTATCACAGGCCCAGTTAGATACCTTATGGGCTTATATCAGTGATAATTCTCTTCGCAAAAGAGCGATTCTTTTGAAAAAAAAGTCATAAATAATAGAATTAATATAAGGAGAAAATGCCAATGGGGCTTTTAAAAATAGATGAAAGCAAATGTAAGCAGGACGGACTCTGCGCAAAAGACTGCATGACCGCTATTATACGAATTCCTGAAGGCGGGGGCTTTCCGTATATATCCCCTGATATGGAAAACATGTGCAGGGTTTGCGGGCATTGTGTGGCTGTATGTCCTCACGGGGCTTTAAGCCATGAACTTATACCCATCGAAAAATCTCCGGCAATAAAGGATGAACTTAAAATAAGTCAGGATCAGGCTGTACAGTTTTTGAGAACCCGCCGTTCGATTCGATTTTACCATGATAAACCTGTGGAGAAAGAAAAAATCCAAAAGCTTATTGAAACAGCTCGCTATGCGCCTACAGGCAGCAACAGCCAGATGGTGGAATGGCAGGTTTTGACGGATAAATCCGTGATTCGTAATCTGGCGGCAAAGACTGTGGAATGGCTACGGCAGTTGCTAAAAGACGACCCTTCGATTGCCAAAACCAGCCCATACCTTTATCAGGTTTTGGCGGCATGGGATGCTGGCTATGATCCGGTACTCAGAAAAGCGCCGGTAGTAATAGTTGCATCAGCGCCCAAAGAGGCAATGAGTGGCGCAACGGATATAATTTTGGCCCTTTCCTATCTTGAACTGCTGGCTCCAACAATGGGACTTGGAACATGCTGGGCCGGATTGTTAAACGGAGCACTACTTGCTTTGCCGTCTTTAAAAGAAGATATGGATTTACCGGAAAACCATCCGTATCACTTCCCCTTAATGTTGGGATATCCCAAGGCTAAATATTACAGACTTCCGGAACGGAAACAACCGAAGATAACTTATCGTTAAACCAAAAAGGATTTATTGTGATTAAGATTTTGGTAGCGTCGTCAATAGGAGACCTGGAATAATGCCCTCCAGTATTATGAACATTAAGCCTTCCTTTCATTGTATTCGTACACCATCTTTTTTGAATGTCAAGAAAAAACTTGTCCCCTCTCTTAAAAAGCAAAATT
>NZ_JBAMMY010000050.1:0-16440 GCF_051233685.1 Desulfobacterium sp. N47 | reverse complement strand
ACTGGGTATGTAATGCATCAGCGGTTATATCTTTGTTCTCAATATCAATGGAATCTAACAACGAAGCCGCTACTGTAATCTCATTTGTTTGTTTTACTTCATCCCTGTTTTCTCCAACAGGTACAGTACCTACTTTTTTTGTTTGATCATCCTTCCTATACATTATTATTGGGACTTTGATCACTTGTTTGTTTAATTAATTGTAATTTTTTTTTATTGTTCAAAGAACAAAATAACCCTGAAAGGATATCCGTAAATATTGTAACATGGAACTTTACCCGTATTTTTCTCGATCAGATCGCCCTCAGAACTTATATCGAATTTTCCGGCATTTTTATTGCCTGCTGCAATAAAGCTGTCCGGATGTTTGTATTGAAAGTTTATATTCCCCGGGGAAATAACAAAGTCACCTTTTTCAACAGCACGGTACATGGCCGGGACAAGCAAATCTTTATACTGAGCACAATTGGTCTTATCAATTACCCTGGGTAACTCCATAGCTTGTCCCGGACAAAAATTAAAAAGTAAAATAAGCAATGAAAGCATAAAACAACTAAACATCATATTTATTTTCATCTTATCTACTCTCTTTTTGTTATTTATAATAATTTTTAATATCCTCTCGCATAAGTCCTGCTCATGTCTTTTTGGCAGAATATTTCACTTTGATCAAATTATTCCCAACTTAAATTTCTAATGAATAATCAATAGCTTTCTAATAAAAATAGTTATAAATGTCAAAATACATCTGAATTATTTTGACATATGTCATTATTGGCATATGTCATTATTGGCATATGTCACTCATGCCATTATTATGGCTTTACGAAAAATGAAAAATATTTTTTACGCCGGACAAAAAACCGAATTTGCCCTGACACTTGCTGCTAAATTCTTTTGTATCAGAAAACAATTTGTGGTATATTTTATTTATACTTTCAACAGGAGGCCTTTGATGGAAATTGACATCAGATTTGGCTGTCTCAATATAGACTGGAAAACAGTGTCGGAAACGCTGAAGCTGGTTAAAATGGCGTATTACGAGCCTGACATACATCAAAAAGCGTTTAAAAACAGCTATGTAACCGTTTTTGTCTATCATGACAATCATCTTATCGGCTTTGGACGGGCGATTTCCGATGGCGCTTATCAGGCGGCTGTCTATGATATAGCTGTAGTCCCCGAATTCCAGAGAAAAGGCATCGGTACTAAAATTGTAAAAAATATTTTATCAAAACTTTCTCAATGCAATGTAATTTTATACGCCTCGCCCGGAAAAGAAGAATTTTACGAAACTTTGGGGTTGCGTAAAATGAAGACGGGCATGGCGCTTTTCAAAAACGCGCAAAGAATGAAGGAAAAGGGATTCACGGAATAAACCGGTTAATATCTGAAATTTAAGGCACAAATGCTGTAATTAATATTACAAAGGAGCCGGCAATGGAAGAAGACAACAAAAAAATTCATCTCAGCTTAACCCGCCGCAGCTTTTTCAGCACCATGGGCATTGGCGCTGCCACTGTGGTTGCTTCAGGCAAACTCACTGCATGGGCTTCCGAAGAGGATAAAGTTATAGATCCGATGGAACTGACCGAAATCACACTTAAAATCAACGGTCGTGCCCATCGTATCCTTGTGGAACCCCGCTGGTCATTACTTTTTGTGCTCCGTGAGCATTTAGGCCTGAGCGCAGCCAAGGCCGGCTGCGAACGGGGAGAATGCGGAGCCTGTACAGTGCTCATCAACAATGTGCCCCGCTACGCCTGCATGACTCTTGCTGTGGAAGCCCAGGACACTGAGATCGTAACACTTGAAGGACTTATGAAAGGTGAAGAGCTTGGCCATGTGCAGCAGGCCTTCCTTGAACAGGATGCATTCCAGTGCGGCTATTGCACTCCGGGACAAATCATGGCTGCCGAAGGACTTTTAAGAAGTACTCCAAAACCAACGGATGAAGAGATCCGTAAAGGGATGGGCGGCAATGTATGTCGCTGCGGCGCTTACCACAATATCTTTCAGGCCGTGAATCACGCTGCCAAACTCAAGAGAGGTGGATGATGAAACAGGATGAAAAAGGCGTATATTATACGAAAGAGCTTTTTGTCACCGAAACGCCGGAGCCGGGCAAAAACCCGGAACCCTGGGGCAAAACAGCTGTGATAGGAAAATCGAAATCACGCGTGGATGCCTACGAACGGGTCAGCGGAACCGCTGTCTATCCTTCCGATCTGTCCCTGCCCAACATGCTTTACGGAGCCATCCTTCGCAGTCCTCATCCTCATGCCAAAATAAAAAAAGTGGACGTAAGCAAGGCAATAAAAATGCCGGGCATACTGGATATTATCGCTTCAACCACTCCGGAGGCTGATATCTACTGGCCTTACTCCAAAGATGTGAAGACAAAACTTTTTGATCCTCATTGCCGCTTTGAAGGAGAAACAGTAGCTGCTGTGGCGGCAGAAACTCCCTATCAGGCATGGGATGCTTTACGCTCAATCCGCGTGGATTATCAAATTCTTCCTTTTATTGTGGACGAACAAAAAGCCATAGAACCAGGCGCTCCCAGAATGCATGAAGGCGGCAATCTGGTCAAACCGAAAGAAATATATTCCAGAGGAGATATAGAAAAAGGCTTCGCACAGGCAGACGTTGTAATGGAAGAGTCCTACAGAACGGAATGTGAAATTCATACCCCGATGGAACCACATGGTTGTGTCGCCTATTGGGATGGTGACCTTCTGGTCATTCACGAATCCACACAAGGCGTCTATTCAGTACAAAGCAATGTTGCTCAGGTTTTAGATCTTCCCCTATCCAAAGTACGCGTCATTGGTCATTACATGGGAGGCGGATTCGGCAGCAAGCTTGTTGCCGGAAAGTATACGGTAATCGCAGCTTTGCTTGCCAAAAGAACAGGCAGACCGGTTAAGCTTTTTCTGACAAGAGAAGAAACATATCTCTGCACAGGCAACAGGCCTCCGGCAAATATGACCTTAAAAGCCGGAGTTAAAAAGGACGGCACGCTCACAGCGCTGGATTTTTCCGTAACCGGAACAGGCGGTGCCTATCCCGCAGGCGGTACTGCTCTTGTTGACTGGCTTATAAAAGATCTCTATACCTGTCCAAATGTCAGAACAAACGCAACAGATGTTTATACCAATGCCGGACCGGCAAGACCTTTTCGCGCTCCGGGGCATCCCCAGTGTTCATGGGCTCTCGAGCAAATGATGGATGCCATGGCGGAGGCTATTCACATGGATCCTGTGCAATTGAGACTTAAAAACATTCCTTCATACAGCCAGGCAAGGGAAGGCAATCCTCCTTATACTACAACCGGTCTTAAGGATTGTCTGGAACAGGGAGCGCGCACCTTTCGATGGGATGAAAGGCATAAAAATATAGAAAAATCCGATATGACAAAGCATCTTAAAAGAGGTGTTGGAATGGCAAGTTGTCTGTGGATTGCCGGTGGCGGCGGACCTCCCTCAACGATCATTTTAAAACTTTTTTCAGACGGCAGCGTAAATCTTAATATGGGAGCAAGCGATATCGGAACGGGCACCAAGACCGTGATGGCCATGGTGGTTGCTGAAGAGCTGAATGTCAAAGCAGAAATGATCCAGATAGAGCATGCGGATACAGGCACAACTCAATATGCTACTCCCAGCGGCGGAAGCAAAACCGTTCCCACAGAAGCTCCGGCAGTCCGGTCTGCGGCTATCCATATAAAACAACAACTTCTCCAAATGGCAGCAGATGATTTAAAAACCGAAATTTCCTCTTTGCATTTTGATGGGAATGAAATCGTTTCTGAAAACGATGATTCCAAAAAGATAAAGATCATAGAAATTTCCGGCCTGAAAAAGAGGGGCGTAGTTGTTGGAATAGGTTACCGCGGGCCCAATCCTGAAGGTAAAGCGGTTAACCCTTTTGCGGCTCAGTTTTGCGAAGTGGAAGTAAACACAAAAACAGGGGAAGTCAAAATCATAGATTTTCTTGGGGCCAATGAAAGCGGCCGGATCATGGATCGCTTGACTTACGATAATCAGGTTTACGGCGGAATTACCATGGGCATTGGATTTGCCATGACAGAAGTTCGCATTCTCGATGGTAATGATACCGGTAAGATGGTGAACAGAAACTGGCATGACTACAAGTTGCCTACTGCACTGGATGTGCCGCTTCATATGGAATCTTTACCAATAGATATGCCTGATGCCGAGGCAAATATCACCGGAGCCAAGGGCCTGGGTGAACCGGTGACTATTCCAACGGCTGCCGCTATTGCCAATGCGGTTTACCATGCCACAGGTGTTCGCATCAAACAGACACCGCTTAACCCCTTACGGCTCAGCATGATTTTTTCTGAGCATTTAAAGGAGAAATAAAATGCTGCCAAATTTTACCTATGTTCGCGCACGTTCAGAAAAGGAGGCTATAAAGCACCTGGCATCCGAAGGAGCCAGGATTCATGCAGGAGGAACGGACCTTCTCGGATGCCTCAGAGATCGTGTTTTTAACGCTAAAAAGATTGTAAGCATCAGCAAACTTGATTTTCTGCATGGCATCAGAAAAACAGCTGAAGGCGGCCTTCGCATCGGCGCTCTCACAACCATTACTGAAGTTGCACAAAATCCAATTATCAGAAACCGTTATAATGTCCTTTCCCAGGCGGCATCCGAAGTGGCGAGCCCCCAGCTTCGCAATCAGGGAACCATAGGCGGAAATATCTGCCAGAAACCCAGATGCTGGTACTATCGCGGAGAATTTCATTGCCTGCGAAAAGGCGGTGATCAATGTTTTGCCGCAGAAGGTGAAAATCAATTTCACTGCATTTTCGGCGGCGATATGTGCTACATAGTCCATCCTTCAGATACCTCCCCTGCCCTGGTTGCTCTCGGTGCATCCGTTCGGATTACAGGCAAGCGGGGGAACAGAACAGTGCTCATGGAACACTTTCATGTTCCGCCAGACAAGGATGTTCAAAAAGAAACCGTGCTTGAACCGGATGAGATCGTAACAGAAATTATCCTTCCTGTCGCGTCTCCGGCTCTCAAGAGTTCTTACCGCAAGGTAAGGGCCCGCCGTTCCTGGGATTTTGCCTTAGCCGGAGTAGCATTGGCTATAGAGTTCGACGGCACAACCGTGGCTAAGGCAAAGGTGGTTTTCAGCGGGGTTGCGCCTGTGCCCTGGCGATCCAAAGAGGTTGAGAAAAGTATTACGGGCAAAACTATCGATGCTAACTTAGCAGCAAAAGCTGCCGAAGAGGCGATAAAAGGAGCCGAAGCCATGGGGAAAAACGCTTATAAGATACCACTTCTTCGCGGAGTAATTGAGGAAGAACTGATCGCCATAACAAAATTATAGTACTTTCTCAATCTATCTTTCTCATAACAAAGCCAGTAGAATAGCGATGATTGAATAGCTCTTTGCTTTGTTCGCTGACTACTATTGTCTATTTTTTTCGACACCCGGCCCCTGCTCCCCGATCCCCGCTTTTCCCCTCACAAGCTCACGAACTTACGAACTTATGAACTAAAATAACACCTATTGCCGTACTGAATGTGTTTAGTATGAGATCCGAAAGTTGAGAACATCTTGCAGGAAGATAGGCCTGGGTTAATTCGATTGACAGACTGAACACAAAACCCGATATTATAACAATAAAGCAAGCGGTGTTTAACCCAAATCGTCTTTTTTTTACCAAAAAAGCTACTATAAAAAAACCGAACGGGATAAAACCTGTAAGATTTATTATAACATCTCTTAAATAAGACAAATTCCATTTTTTCTCACGCCAGGGTGGTTCTAAGAATATTCTTTGAACCGGCCTGAATATTTCAGGGATTATCAGAGAATAACCGGAATCTGCGTGGTTGCGGATAATACTTCCTTTTTTCTCATCAAACGGATATAAACACAAAAGTCCTGAATTGCCTTTCAATAACGCAATATTTTCCTGCATCCACAATTGATAATTTTCAGCAATCTGTTCCGGTGTTAAAACCTGGTTATACATGGCCAGCCCCATTAATTCACCTTCCCAGAAGCCTTGCCCTGTCGGCGAATTACCCACAACTATCAGGAAAGGTTGATCCTTATACTCTGAAAGTAAGGAAAAACCGGGGTAAGCTTTTGCCTGCATGCCATTTATATAAACAGCTGATCCTTTTTTATCTGATGTTATAGTAAGAAAAACATCCTGATTATCGACAAGAGCATTGCTCAGGCCTCTTTGCTTATAAGGCGCACCTCGCTTAAATTGAGCAGGATCACCGGTTCTGCTTAATAATATCAGATGAGATCTCCATTGCCCCACAGTTACTACTCCCGGCAATTTACCATCATAAAAATCAACAATATGAGAAATATCTCCCGGTTTATTTTTTGGTTTAAGCCTTAGTTCCATGCTTATTGACCCGTCCGGAAAAAGCGATTCGTTTTTTTCTTTCAACAGACCTGAGCTAAAGACTATAGCCTGGCCATAAAAAGATATCCCGTTTTTATTTATAAGCCATTTCACTTTGTTTTCAGGTAATATATTAAAAGGCCAGAACCCTGCTAAAATTATGGCAAGAATTACAGCAAGACAGATAACTCTTAACAGACCCGGGTCAATATCCTTTAATTGGGGTATATATTTGAGAATTGGTTTCATTTATTTTCCATTATTGAATAGCCATTGCCAACGACCACTATTTGTTGCATGATCTCTTTTCCTGTTTTTCTTTTTTCTGAAACCTTTATCCTTTTTGCCTGTTCTTACCCTTATCAAAGAAATAATATCTTGACAAACAATTATAATGCCAATAGGTTAGAATCGTTTTAAATATCTGCTATCCCCATATTTTCTTTTAGAATATCAATGCATGGAGCTAAATATATGAATTCAACACGTAAAACAAAAAAACAGCTTATTGAGGAATTGGACGCTTTAAAGGAACGGATATTAGAACTTGAAACTCTTGGAAAAGCCTCAGAACAGTCAAAAAGAGAATTTGGTAAAAAGATCGGCCGATACTTCCCGCAGGTTGAGCATATGGATGAGGCAATTTATGTGCTTTTCGATAGAAAATACGAATTCGTAAATAATAAATTCGCCGAACTGTTTGGCGTAACAGAAGATGAGGCTTGCAGCCCGGATTTCGATCCTATGACACTGGTTGCACCTGAAAGCCGTAAATTTGTTAAAAACAAATACAGGTTAACATCAAGCGGCGAATTTATGACCCAGCAATATGAATTCACAGGCTTGAAAAAAGATGGGTCAAAAATTGAATGCGAAACCTTTGTTCTGCTTATTCCTTATAAATGGGGAGTTGCCATTCATGGAATGCTGCGTAATATTAGTGTGCGCAAACGAATTGATGAAGAGCTTCAACGGAGCCGAAGCGATCTGCAGATAGTATTAAATTCCATACCTACAAGTATTTACTATTTAGACAGAAATCATCATTTTATAAGGGCAAATAAAGCTTTTTGCAAATCCCTTGGTCTTCCTATGGAAAGCATAATAGGAAAAACAATAGCTGAGATTTTTCCTAATCTGCCGAAAGAGCAGCTCTCTTCTTTCTTTGAAATAAATAACACTGTTATAAATACCGGTAATCCAAAGCGTGGATTTATTGAGATTTTACCTTCGCTTCGCGGAAGAAAATGGTTTCAGAACGATCGCATACCATACCTGGATGAAAATGGAAACATTGTTGGAATTATATGCATATCCATCGATATAAGCGATTTAAGAGAAACTGAGGAAAAGCTTTGGTATCTTAGTTTCCACGATGTTCTTACCGGTCTGTATAACCGCACCTATTTTGAAGAAGAACTGTTACGCCATGAATACGGCAGGCAATTTCCATTAAGTGTTGTTACTGTAAAAATTGACAACTTACAGGAAGTAAATAAACGTGATGGCATAGCTGCAGGAAACGACCTGCTGCGGCGGACAGCCAAATTAATGAAAATATTCCGTACAGAAGATGTTGCCGCCAGAATCAGCGGGGATAAATTTGCAATTCTTCTGCCGACAGCAGAAAAATCAATCGGAGAAAATGCTATAATCAGACTGAAGAATGCTCTGGAATCACAAGACAAACATCCCAATAATGCGCCATTAAACCTTTCTTTCAGAGTCACCACCGTTGAAAAAAGAGGTTGTTCACTGGTTGATGTTCTTAAACAGGCTGAAGCTGCCATAGCTTGATAAATAGCGCCTTAAATAGCCTCCGTTATAAATCCCAAGAACCACGCCAAGAGTGTTTGCCGCAATATCCGCCATAGCAAAGGTTCTTCCGGGAACAAATATTTGAAGTATTTCTATCAATACTCCCAGAAGAACCATGGATAGAGAAGCGGTTAAAGCAATCTTTCTGTCTGAATATGCAATCATAGGCAGGACGGACAGCCAGCAATATGAAACAAAATGATAAAGCTTATCCGCCTGCCAGAAATCAACCGGAAATTCCACACCGGGTATAAGCGAGTAGTAAATAACCAGACAAACAGAGCATATCCATACAACAGAAACCAACCCCGCCCGGATATTATTCTTCATTAAATCCTTCCCGCCAATCTTTGCTCCATCCCTTTTCCTCTCACCTTACGAACTTATCAACTTACGAGCTTACGAGCTTATGAGCTTATGAGCTTATCCTCTTATTTCAACTATTTTATCAGATTCAGCGTTGCAACAGCTTCAGCAGAACCATCGAATTTAGGATCAAGCTCTAAAGCTTTTTTAAGATTGGTTTTTGCAAGGCCGGTATTTCCGTTTTTATAATAAGCCATCCCGAGATGATATTTCACAAGAGGTTGATCAGCAATCTTTTCATCCGCATCTTTAAGATATGTAACTGCTCTGCTGAAAATATTCTTTTTATAATAAATCCAACCGAGTGTATCGGAAACATGAGGATCTTCAGGAACCAGTTCTTTGGCCTTTTGCGCAAGATTAAGCGCCTCGTCTATGTTGCCTCCCTTTTCCGCATAAATATATGCGAGATTATTTGCAGCAGGTGCAAAGTCGGGATTTATTTTCAATACCTTTTCATAGTGGCTTTTCGCTTCATCATATTTCTTCTCATTCTCATAAATCATCCCGAGAGCCATTTGGGCATTGAGAGAATCCGGAGCCTTTTTTATTGTTTCCTCATAGGATTTCTTTGCCTTATCCATTGTTTTATGCCGCAGATAAAAATTGCCGAGAGCCATTTGAAGAGCAGGCGAATCCCGATTCAGTTCTATCGCCTTCTTGAAATCATTTTCAGCGTTTGTAAGATCTTTTTCAAACTCATAAAGGCTGGCGCGAATATTATATAAGAAAGGATTTTTAGGAGAAATTTTAATCTGCTCATCAACCCTTTCAAAAGCCTTCTTATAATCCTTGTTATTCATCATGACACTAACAATAAACTGTAAAGGCTCGGTATAATCCGGTTGCAGTTTCAAAGCTTTTTCAAAATTCTCCAGTGCCTCTTTTTCTTTCTTCTCTACCAACATCAACCGGCCCATCTGACTATAAGCGAAAGGATTATTCGGCGCAATTTTAAGCAGCTCTTCGAAAGACTTCTGTGCTTCGGGAATATTTTTCTGCATTAGATATGAATTGCCCATAATAAGATAAGCCTTGGGATTTTTTGGCTGTTCTTTCAATACTCCCATTGCTTCATTTACGGCCTCGCTGTAAGCTCCTTCTCTCATATATATATTAGCCAGAAGAAATCTCGGCTCAGACCATTTAGTGTTTAGTTTTATTGCTTCTGCAAGGGCTGTTTTTGCCTGCTGGGTCTCTTTGTTTCCATAATGAGCCATAGCCAAAAGATAATATCCCAAGGCTGCTTTGGGATTATCTTTCAGAAATGACTGAAAGAGGCTTTGTGCTTCTGTAAATTTATTTCTCACCAGATAAAGTCTTCCCTTTAAAACAAGCCCTTCCTGGCTTTTGGGGTTGATCTTCAGAATTTTTTCCGTTTCCTTCATGCCTTCATCATACTTCTTATCATCTATATAAAAGCTTGCCAGCCGTGACAATGCTTTGATATCTTGAGGGTTCTTGTCAACAGTTTCTTTAAAGGCGGCTTCCGCCTTTTCTTTTTTGCCCCATGCGAGATAAAGCTCGGCAAGACGCAGGCGGACAGGAACTTCTTTCGGAGATATTTCAAGGCATTTCAAGTACTGTTTTTCCGCATCCTCAGGCCGTTTGGTAATAAAATAGAAATTGCCTAAAGCCATATAAGCTTTCACATCCTTTGGATCGGCTTTAACCGCATTCAGAAATTCACGCTCGGCATTATCTATTTTCCCGGTACGCAAATAAAACTGGGCAAGAGAAAAGCGGGCCACCATACTTTTTTCATTGGAATTTACAGCTGCAATCAACATTTCTTCAGCTTTGGCAATATCTTTTTTCATGATATAAAGATTGGCAAGATGCAGATACGCCTCCAGCTTCATTTCTCCTTCAGTGGCTTTTTCGGCTTCGGTAACCGCATTATCAAGATTCTTCTCGGAAACATATATTCCGCTTAAAAGCAGGTGTGCTAAAGAATTTTTTGCATCTTTTGAAAGAACAATATCCACTTGTTCTTTTGCTTTATCAGGATTTCCTGAAAGAAGATATAAAGTACCCAGCTGATTATGAGCATCTATCATGGCCGGATCAAGCTCTACAGCCTTTGAAAACTCAGCAAATGCCTCTTTAAATAATCCTGTTTTCATATAGGCCAAACCAAGTTTATGATGAGCTTTAGAGTCCTTTGGATCAATTTTCACAACATTTTTATATTCCAGTATGGCTTCACGGAACTTATCTTCAGAAAAATATTTTTCTGCTTTTGTAAAGTGCCTCTCTTTTTTAGCCTCTTTCGAGCAGCCTGTATTTATTAGAAAAAAGCAACCAACAAGAAATAAAGAAATGATAACCCACAAGCGCTTTCTGAAATAATGCATTTTCCTTCTCCTCATATTTGGTAAAGGTTCAAATTCCCTTTAAAACATCAATCATTGAAAAAATTTTTCCTTTTGCACCTTCATTTATCCTGTTGTTTAAATAAACGATTGCATCCAGTGTTCCTGCTACATATACATCACGACCGTTTATATTATGCGTGAATTCGAATTTGACCGTTTTATCTCCGGAAACAAGTGTGTAAGTATGCCATCCATGCCCTTTGATAAACTCTTCAGGTATCCCCCATATTTCTTTTTGATTTTCAGGATCTCTTTCCATGATTATCTGATAATCATTAAAAGGTATCCCCAATTTGTTGAAATATCCGATCATGGCTCTTGCAGTGCCGCTTGTATCAGCCTTACCTTTTTGATGGCTCTCTTTAATCGTAAGAGTATATCCGTTAAACAAATCCGGAAATGTTTTTGAGGCATACTCCATCATAGCCTGGAAACCGACTATCTGTTTTGCCATGTTTGGCGCAATTACTGCACAAATTCCTGATGAAATAATTGCATCTTCAAGTTTTTTTCTGTCACCCCCGGTTGTTCCCATCACAAAAGGAAGAAAATTATTACAAAAAAATTCCGCATTACTGTTTACTGCCAAAGGGTGGGTGTAGTCTACACTTATAAAGTTATTCTCTTTTTTCTTTAATGTCTTGATAGCCTCGTTTCTTTGCTCCGGATTAATAAGGCTGATACAAACGGAAGCAATATTATATTCTTTTTCCAAAATTTCAGGACCTGTAAGCGATAATGGAATAAGTTCAAATCTGTCGTCATTTAAAACATGCTTTGCAATATTTGAAGCCATATTGCCCGGCATTCCATTAACCATAACTTTTATCCTATCCATGTATTCTTCTATCCCTTCCCATAGAAATGCTGACAGACTTTTTACAAGTCAGTCATATTGTTATTGCTTATAATATATTGTCAATCAAGGATTTTATACCGGGAAATTCTTTTTCGTCAAGTAATTTAAAATTTTCTTTAAGACTTATCAAAGCGGCAGGAATATATTTTTCAAAGAAAATTTTTCCCTTTATTTTACTAAGAAATCCAAAAGCACCGAGAATCTGCAGATTTCGTGTTAACGAGCAGTATTTAAAGCCATCATAAAATTTGATTTTATCTGTTCCTGCAATAACAGAAAGCTTTCTGAAACAGTACTCAGCAAGTTCCTTACGGATTGTATATGGCAGGTCCACATAAGGATCATTCAATAAAGATGCAAGATCGTACTGAAGAGGGCCGATGCGGCCACCCTGAAAATCTATAAAATAAATACCGTCATTTTTGATCATGATATTGCGGGATTGCATATCCCTGTGCATAAATCCTTCGATTTGATTATCGAGAGCGCGGCAGGCTAATTTCATAAATTCATCTTTGAATTCATCAAAGCTTATATTCACGCACATATAGTTTTTTACAAAAGCATCAATAAAATACCTGCACTCTTTTTCCAGAATAAGCTCAATACTGTAATTTGTGGTCTGATATGTCCATGAAGTATCAAAACCTAAACCCCCGGAAAAAGAAAGATCAATAAGCAGATCAATAACTCGTTTATACCAGCCAATGATTTCGCTTTGACTGCCGGCATTCGTTATTACTGACTGTAAATTAATATCTCCAAGATCTTCTAAAAAAACAAGCCCGGAAAAAGCATCATGAAAAAATATCCTTGGAAGCGGCAGGCCTTTATTTTTAAGATGTATGCCGATCTTTATAAATGAGTCAACCTCAGTAGTTGCAGTTTCTTTTCTTATACCGTGATCCGCCATGATAAGAGAATTACTTCCCGAAACCAGACGGAACCATTGTCTGTCGGAACCATCTCCTTTAAGATTTACTTTTCTTATTTCCTGATTTCCGTAATCCTTAAAAGCTATCATGAAAGCCTTTACGGCGGATTCTTCTATAGCAACGTTTTTGTATGTTTCGGGTGTTCCGAGATCATTCCAGTGAAGCTTTTTTGGTATGTAGGCATGAATTTTTTTACCACAGGCCATCATTTGTCTGTAAATATCAATGCTGTTTGAAAATACTTTCTCAGGTATGAAACCAAGTATTTCAGGATCAACAACCTGAATGCCTGTAAAAGCAAGCCTTACAATATTTTCCTGCTTATAAACCGGCATGGATTTATTATTATCCGTACAAGAACATGAATCGTTACGGTTTGATTCAAAACCAAGCACAAGATTTTCCTGGCTCACCGGAACATTATTGAACTTTTCAAAATCGGTTAATACAAGGGTAACGCAGTCCTTGTGTCCGAGGTGATAATTATATACTTCATTTAAATTTATATCCGTAAAAATGTCGCTGTTTATAACAATAAATGGTTTATTATCCCAGAAATCCGCAGCATTTTTTATGGCCCCGCCGGTTCCCAGAATAACCGGCTCATAGCGTGTAAATACGGGTATCGGATATTTCTGTGATGTTATAAAATCCTCTATTTTTTTATGCTGGTGGTGAGTGTTTATTATGACCGCCTCACATCCTGCAGCCTCCAGCTTTCTTATAATAATATCAAGCAGCGGATGACCCCCAACCGGAAAAAGCGGTTTAGGAGTATGCTGTGTGTAAGGAAGCAATCTTGTTCCAAGGCCTGCTGCTAATATGAGAGCTTTCATGGTTTGAATTAATGTATTTCGTTTATCCGGTATATTGCAAAAAACTTAAGTACTTATTAATAATATCTTTATAATATTTTATTTTCTCAGTATTCCCGGAATCTTTGATTCCTTTATTTCCAAAAAAATCCAGGGCATTAGTATAGTTTACTCTTGACAGAGCTTCAATTCGTTCAATCTCATTTCTTTTATACATGCGGTTTCCAAGGATCTGAATCTTTTTTATTCGCTCTTTAGCGTCAAGCCCTTTTAGGGAAGTTGTTTCGATAAAGCTTATAACAACAAGATATGATTCAAAATAAGGCTTTAAAAAATTAGTATACAATTTCAATATTTTTAATCCGGCTGACGTAATATTATATGTATCGGGAAGCTTCTCATGAGGTACAAGCACAGCATTGTCTATAAATACCTTTATACTTTTCCGGATAAAATACTCTTGAGTCTTATCAACATCATATGCAAATTCATATTTAAAGAAATTTTGCAAAAAAGCATACCCGGGATGAAGATCGGAAGCCTGAAACTGAAACGATTCTATTTTTAAAATTTCAATGGCTGTAATGGCAACGGGAATGAAATGCGAAATGCTATTATTCTTGTAATATTCTATTGCAGGACGCCTGTTTACGTTAACAAAATATTCGGAAGATTTAGGATCGCTGATTTTTCCCCTGTAAACCGGCTCAATAAATTTTCTCTGGATATATGTCTCAAAAACCTGCTCTACGGCTCGTTTATAATCGGAAATAAGTGTATCGGAAAGCTTTGTCCCCTGATAAGAAAGATATTGAATATAAGTTTCAACATCAGAAAGAATGTTTTCATAGGTAAATCTTTTTTTCGTACAATTTAAAATAGCACTTGCAACAAGAGAAAATGGCGTAACAACAGAAGCATCATTTATTGCATTTATCATTCTATAGCCAAGATTTCTGCAAAAAGCATTCTGTTCTTTGGAAGTCATGCTCTTTAACTGAATATCTCTGTCAGCAAGAAATTCATTTAAAGAAATAGATTCATTAAATTGAATATATACCTTGCCGTATTTTTTCTTTAGTAATTTGCCTGCTTTTAATAACTGAAAAAAGTTTTCAGGTTCTTTCTGCCCGCCTTCGAGTTCATCAAGATATGAGCTTTCTTCTATAACTCTGTCATATCCTATGAAGATGGGAACAAATATCAAATCCTTGCATGCCCCCTTTTTAAACGCTTCCAAAAGAATTGAAAGAAATCCAAGCTTGGGCAGAATAAGCTTTCCTGTTCTGCTCCTTCCTCCCTCAATAAAAAATTCTATATTAAAGCCTTCTTCAAGGAGCTTATATATGTATTCGGAAAAAACTCTCAGATATAGCGCCGCACCTCCCAAAGTACGCCTTATAAAAAAAGCACCGCCTGCTCTGAATAGAGACCCCATAGGCCAGAAAGAAAGATTTTTCCCTGCGGCTATATGTGGACAGGGCATGTTATTATTATAAAGTAAATATGAGAGGATAAGATAATCAATATGGCTTTTATGGCAGGGAATTAATATTAACGGGCCTTTTAAGGACTGATTTTTTACTTTGTTTAATCCATCCGTGTTAACGGTATAGCCATCAAACATGGTATTTACTATCCACCCTATAAAAGCTGCGACAATCCTTATGACAGTATTATTATATTTTGCAGCAATTTCATCAAGATAGTTGTTAACTTCTTTGCTGACTTCCTGAACTGTTGTTTTTCTGGACTTTGAATAAGTTTCAAGAAATACCTGAAACCTGGGATTTGCCAGGATGCTCTCTTTTAACTCCACTGTTGATTTTAGTGCAGGACCGATAATGGTTTGGCGATGACGATTCAGTTGAAGCAGAAGATCCCGTCTTAGCAGCATTGACACATATTGTATCCCATATTCCTGTATATCTTTTGATTCAATAAATTGTTTCAGATTTATGGGCTCGGATAATTCAACAATTATCTTTCCCGGATATTTAAAAAGAGTCGCTATTTTTCTAAGCCTTCCGGCTTTATAGGCTGTACCGAAAAAAATATCAGCCAAAGAATTATTAGCCCGGATAGGATTTTTTCCAAATGATATGATTTGGGGAATTATGTATATGGGGCGATCGGTTGTCCTCTGGATTTCAATAAGATATGCTATCGGATCAGTTTCGGACTTAACAAATTTCTTATAAAAAGATTCCTCTTTAACAAGCGAAAGAAAAGCGGATTTCCCCTTAAGCAGTTCTTCTTCAATATATCCGCTTTTATAAGGATCGGGAAATGATTTGTTTTTGAAATAATAATCTATATAGGATACAACCGTCCTTAACCTGCGTGTCAGTGGCTGCCATATAAACGCATTGTAGTCAAAACCAATTACAGGAAAAGGAAGGCCCATTTCCTTATAACGTATATAAGCAAACAGGAATTCAAAATTACTTTTAAATTTTGATGTATAAACAACAATTGCATTTTCAGGCAGCTGTTTAATAATATTAAGCTGATCCGAATCAATTTTAATTCCGGAAAAAAATATCTTTAAAAAATGAGAAGAAAAGAAACTTAAGTTTTCCGGCAAATAACATATGAAATAATTGTGAGCATCAAGAAGAATACCGTTAATCCACTTGTTTATTTTTTCCCTTAACACCTTCATGCCGGTATTTATCAATCCTATAACAAATTAATATTAATACAATATATCTAACAACTATAATGGACCCCGAAATTTGAACTGATGGTTAAGCTGCTTTTTCTGTGATATTGACTCCATTATAAAGGAAACAGAATGAGAAAGCAATATCCAGGGAATTTTAAAGCAAAGGCTGCATTGGAAGCCATCAGGTCAGAG
>NZ_JBAMMY010000063.1:0-2617 GCF_051233685.1 Desulfobacterium sp. N47 | reverse complement strand
CCCTGCGGGCTCCTTCCATTTCCACAACTTTTGGCTTAAGGTTCATAACCTTGATTTCCTTCTTTTCCATCTACTTTTCTCCTTCCCGCCCTACATTAAACTATTTGGGGGAAAGTGTCTCACTTATATTGGCACAGAGGGAAATGTCCTGAATGCGGGACAGACAAATGCACACTTATATCAGGCAAGGAGTACTATATCAGCAACATGGGAGTAATATAATGAAAAATATCAGGCTTATTGAAGTTAAAGAAGGAATTTTATCCGATAATGAGAGGCTGGCTGATGAGTTAAGAAAACAACTTGCCAAAGAAAAGACATTCCTTCTTAATCTCATGGCATCACCCGGCGCCGGAAAGACCAGTCTTATTTTAAAGACAATCGATGCATTAAAAGATGACTTACGTATTGCAGTAATAGAGGCTGATATTGATTCTATCGTTGATTCTGAAAAGGTGGCGGCTGTTGGCATTCCGGCTGTTCAGCTGAGAACAGGCGGATTTTGCCATCTGGATGCTTCGATGGTCAAAAAGGGGCTGGATACAATGGATCTGAACGCCTTTGACCTTATATTTATTGAAAATGTGGGGAATCTTGTATGTCCTGCTGAGTTTGATACAGGCGCTGTAAAAAATGCCATGATCTTAAGTGTTCCGGAAGGCGATGACAAGCCGCTTAAATACCCTCTTATGTTCACTGTTTGTGATGTTCTGATTGTTAATAAGATGGATTTTCTGGAATTGACCGATTTTGATATGCAAAAGCTAAGAGAAAGGGTGATGATTTTAAATCCTGAAATCAGGATTATTGAAGTGTCATGCAGAACAGGCCATGGCATAGATATATGGGCTGACTGGCTGAGAAATGAGGTTAAAGCCTTTACCGGAAATGGGAATTAAAAGATCGGTATGTAAAAAAGAGTAGTAATGGGTAGGTGTCGGAATTGAGGGTTTTACATAAAAATAGAGTAGCCTTTTAGTTCACCGCTTAATCTTATGCAACAAGGTGGTTGGGTGATGTGGTTTAAAAAAGTAGAAATATCTTTTTTGCACTAAAGATAAAAATGAGCACCAGCAACAATATTTAATCAAGGTGAGCCAAAAGCGGACTTGACCCCATGCTTATAAAGGATTCGACAAGACGATGGCCAGGAGGAGCATGCTCTGGCGGTTAGCGCCTGTCTCAACCCAGGCTGCAAGCTTCAGACTGTGCCAAATCACCCAGTCGTGAGGGTCAGCGATGTTTATCGTCTGCGTGTGAGGGTGTGGGGATTGAGGCAAAAAGCCTCGTCACGCATCTCGCGGAGCCTCACAGTTTCTTGGGTTTCTTGAAGACCAGGAAGCTGCACAGCTTGCAGATGTCCAGGCCGGGGTAGGTTTCCCCTGTGCGCGAAAAGGATACACCGCCGTCCCGCACGGTCCGTTCCAACATCCAGTGAACGGTAGGTTCCATTTGGTCTCCTGGCCAGATCCAGTTGATTTCGCCCTGTTCTGTCTTGCCGGCGGTCTTGCTGCTGCTGCACATGGGAGTGATATTCGGCTGTTTCGTTACCCAGCACTGCACGCACCCGTGACAGATCGATGAATTCATGGTCATGACCATGGAAAACGGGTGGGTATCATGGGCCGCACACCAGTCGTTCCCCAGATGGTATGATTGCAGCACATCGCTTATTCCGTGAATCACGTCGGGCACATACGGGGCCCTGTGGAGGGGTGCGGTCGCAAAGGCCAGCAAGCCCGGGGGAAGGCGCTTCTTTGTGTTGATGAATCTTTCGGCCTGATCCCAGTCCTTCGTATATTTCAGATGGCTCTTTATTTCGCCTTCGTCCAGTTCTTTCCATCCCATGACATATTTGGCGTTCGTACAGCCCAGCTTATCGGAAGTTCCAAGCAAAATATCGCCCCGCTGCCTGGATGCAGCCACAAAGTGGCAGAAGGTGTAAGGGCGAAACGCCACCTGGTAATCCACGTTCTTCTTGAAGGCTTCCAGTTCCGTCTCGGAGAAAAAATACTTCACCGCAACCGGGTAATACTTCATCTTCAATAGATTCCGAAGGGCAAATACGATGTCTGAATTGGTGAGCTTGCCGTTGTTTTGCTCTGCGTTCTCGATCAGGCCCTTGGCCAGTTGGACATCGTCCAGGTATCTTTCTGTATCTATGCCCAAACCCTTTTGCTGAGCCAATTCAGTTCCAGTGATCTGTTTTCCGTCTGCCATCGATAGCGACTCCCTTACTATAGTGTTTCAAATGAACGGCCTCATGATCCTGAGGCCCCCACGTCTATGCTCCTCTGATTATGTTTTGTCATTCGTATCTGTTAAGGTCCTCCGTTTTTTCATCTCATTCTGCTTTTCTTCATGCCCGAGAGCAGAGACAGGTCGTCTCTCACCGGGAGAAATGAAATAATGAAGGGCACCTGTTGACTCCTGGCGACTATACAGAAAGCCCTCCCTGGGGTCAACCACAAATTGATTGGTAGCGTCGTCAATAGGAGACCTGGAATAATGCCCTCCAGTATTATGAACATTAAGCCTTCCTTTCATTGTATTCGTACGCCATCTTTTTTGAATGTCAAGAAAAAACTTGTCCCCTCTCTTAAAAAGCAAAATTGGG
>NZ_JBAMMY010000060.1:0-3931 GCF_051233685.1 Desulfobacterium sp. N47 | reverse complement strand
TGTCTTAACTCCTTATTATAATTATAATTTATAACAAGGCGACAAAAATTTTTTATCTGCTTTGTCAAGCAAAAAATAAACATTTTTATAATTTTTTTATCCCATATAGCATGCAAAAACTTAACCGGACACTACTGATTTCTTTTAAATCAACAAAACTAAATGAGGTGGCACAAGTGTTTGAAAAAATCAAAAAACGCGACAACAGAATTGTTGAGTTTGATTCATCTAAAATCACAGCTGCTTTAACAAAAGCAGGCAGAGCAACAGATGAATTCGATGAAAGAGATGCAAGAAAACTTACACTTCGGGTTCTAACCCTTGCGCATGAAATTCGCCTCGGGCCAATTCCTGATGTTGAAGGAATACAGGATATTGTTGAACGGGTGCTCCTTGATTCATCCTTCTACAAAACTGCAAAGGCCTATATCATATACAGGGAGCAGCATGCCCAGATACGAAGCATTGCAACCAATGCCAATATTGATCTTGTAGAGCACTATATCCAGAAGCTTGACTGGAAAATCAAGGAAAACAGCAATATGTGCTATTCCTTACAGGGGCTCAATAATTATATATCATCGGATGTGACCTCAGAATACTGGTTAAACCAGATTTATCCGCCTGAAGTAAGAGATGCCCATAAAAAAGGTGATTTACATATACACGATCTTAGCCTTTTGTCGGTTTACTGTGTTGGATGGGATTTAAAAGATCTTCTTGTAAAAGGATTCAGAGGTGTAGAAGGAAAAATAGAAAGCGCTCCTCCCAAGCACTTAAGGTCGGCTTTAGGGCAAATTGTAAATTTTTTCTATACTCTTCAGGGTGAAGCAGCCGGTGCTCAGGCTATTTCAAACTTTGATACTCTGCTTGCTCCGTTTGTACGTTTTGACAAGCTCAAATATAGTGAAGTAAAGCAGGCGATGCAGGAGTTTGTATTTAATATAAATATTCCTACACGGGTTGGCTTTCAGACGCCTTTTACCAACATAACTCTGGATCTTTTTGTTCCATCGATCTTAAAAGATCATCCTGTTATAATAGGAGGAAAAGAGTGTGAGGAAACATATTCCGATTTTCAGCCTGAAATGGATATGTTAAACAGAGCTTTTGCTGAAGTAATGATGGCAGGGGATGCAAGGGGAAGGGTATTTACTTTCCCGATTCCGACATACAGTATTACCGCCGATTTTGACTGGAACAATCCAAATCTTGATGCAATCTGGAAAATGACCGGCAAATATGGAATTCCTTATTTTTCAAATTTTGTTAACTCCGATCTTTCTCCTGAAGACACAAGATCAATGTGTTGCCGGCTTCGTCTTGACAACAGGGAATTATTAAAAAGAGGCGGCGGTCTTTTCGGAGCAAGCCCGCTTACCGGTTCTATAGGAGTTGTAACAATAAACCTTCCGCGAATAGGCTATGTTTCTAAAAATGAAGATGAATTTTTTGACAATCTTAAAGAAAAAATCAATATTGCAACAACAAGTCTTTCCATAAAAAGAAAGATTCTCGAAAGATTTACGGAAAAGAATCTCTATCCTTATTCCAAATTTTATTTAAGAGAAGTTAAAAACGGAACGGGTCTATACTGGAAAAACCATTTTTCCACAATCGGAATAATCGGTATGAACGAGGCTTGCCTTAATTTTATAGGTTCGGATATAGCAAGCAGCAAAGGCCTGGAGTTTTCTCTCAGGGTTATGGACTTTATACGCGATATGCTTTCTGCTGCACAGGAAGAAACAGGAGACCTTTATAATCTTGAAGCTACTCCTGCAGAAGGAACATCATATCGTTTGTGCATGAAAGACAAGCATGATTTCCCGGAAATTGTATGTGCCAATGAAGTGGATTATCAAAACGGTGCTGCTCCTTTTTATACAAATTCAACACAGCTTCCTGTTAACTATACTGATGATATATATGAAACTTTAAGATTGCAGGACAATCTGCAGTCAAAATATACAGGCGGAACGGTACTGCACCTGTTTTTGGGTGAACTCATATCCGATATTGTTATAATTAAAGGACTTATCAAAAAAATATCAAACAGTTTTCATTTGCCCTATTTCACACTTACCCCGACATTCAGCGTATGTCCTTCACACGGATATCTGAAAGGAAAACAGGAACAATGCCCGACCTGTGGTACCCAAACAGAAGTTTATTCAAGAGTGGTAGGATATCTGCGACCGATAAAGCAATGGAACAACGGTAAACAGGCTGAATTTGAAATGAGAAAAATCTATGTATTGCCAACGGAAGAATATGAAGATAACTGCCTTGTAAATTCGGAAGTAAAAACTGATAAGAATGAGATCGATTACTGTTATGAAGAACCTCTAATCAGATATCAGGCTTCAATATGATTTTTACAGCCTTTTTTAACAAATGAACAGGCAATGATTATAGGCGGAATTCAAAAGAATTCACTGATCGATTATCCTGAAAAAATAAGTTGCATTATTTTTACTTCAGGATGTAATTTCGCATGCCCTTATTGCCATAATCCGGAACTTGCGAAAAACAACCCATCTGTAATTTTAAAAGAAACGGAAATTTATGATTTTCTCAAAAACCGTAAGAATTTTTTAGATGGTGTTGTTATTTCCGGCGGAGAGCCAACCATTCACAGCGGCATATATGCAGTATGCAAAAATATCAAAGCAATTGGTTATCCCGTTAAACTTGATACAAACGGAAGCAATCCCGAAGTTATTAAAAATCTGATCGAGAAAGAGCTTATCGACTATATTGCAATGGATATTAAAACCGATCCAAACCGCTATTCTTATTTTACTAAATCCGCTTCTGTCTCCGCGAATATATTATCCAGCATTCAAATTATCATGAATTCAAAAATTGATTATGAATTCAGGACTACATCTGTTAAGCCCTTTGTTGATGTGTCGGTTATTGAAAAAATATCAAAAATTATTGCAGGTGCAAACCGGTATGTACTTCAGCATTTTTATAAAAATAATGTACTTATGCCGGAATTTTTTAACGCTAAAAACCTTGAGTTAAACGAAGAAGAATTTCTTCAAATGGAACTGGTGGCAAAATCTTTTGTTAGCGAATGCATCGTAAGATAACGGCTTCGTAAAAAACTTCCTTTGTTGAGTTCGGCCATTCAAAAAACAATCGTGGAATTTTTATAGAAACAAACTACCACAAATCTCAATTCCGGAACTGGCCTCCTGCTCAGGCAAAGGACGGGTCTCTTTCAGCTCTGATCTTCTTCAGGAACCAAGAACTTTTCAGGAATTCGTCATCGTCCACGAACTTCTCCACCTGCAGGTTCCCAATCACGGCAAACTTTTCAAGAGCCTGATGAGTGCCTATCTGCCGGACTGGGAAGCGATATTAGCGGAAAGAAACGAAAGCGCGACAAGAAGCCTATGAACGTGAAGGATGCGTAGGAGCAATGGTATTTAAAGTGCAAAAGAAGACATACGATAATAACGGTTAGAAAGGCGCTATGAAAAAGCTGTCGGTTTCCCATTTCACAAATTTACGTATAGCTTCCTGAAATCCACAAATCATTAGCCACACTGAAATCGTTTGATTTCAAACGGTATTCATCGATATAAAAACCCTTGACTTGATATTCCCCGGAGGTTATATTCCTTCTATAGAATGGAATGTTGAATATACCGAGGAATTTGAATCATGGTGGGTTAGTCTGGACGAGGAAGAACAGATTGATATTGCCGCGGTAGTCGGTTTATTGGAAGAAAAAGGACCGCATTTGCCGTATCCCTACAGTTCGGATGTCAAAGGGACTAAGAGATTGTCATAAAATAACTATAACATTTATGTTGCATAATTTTCAAATTTGCTCCATGATTAGCTCATGGAAAAAGATAGAATATCAAAACGATTTAAAATCCTTGAGCCAATACTCAATGAACGGTTACGCAGG
>NZ_JBAMMY010000054.1:0-34319 GCF_051233685.1 Desulfobacterium sp. N47 | reverse complement strand
GCTCGGACGCCAGCAGAAAATAAAAAAAAGTGAAAATATTTTTTGCCTGGTAAATTTGCCTGAAAAATTGGGTTGAAATAAAAAATTGTGGGTTGAAAATCGTCGAGATTTTAGCCTGATAGACTTATTAAATTACCTCATACATGTATATTGCTATGGTCAGAATCACGAGTAAAGCCATAACCAATTTCAATAAAAATGAATAAGTTAATGCTTTCATAATGCCCTATCCTTTCATAATTTTATTTTTTCTTTTATAATACATACAAGCGATTTTAATTGAAATGAGGTGCATCCCCTATTTTGTCATGCAAAATTATGTAGAAATTTTTTTTGATGACATGAGATTAAAAATTTAGATCATTTTCTTTGTAAGGGATGGAAATTATAGGAATGAAAAAAAGGGTAAAACTATCAGGGGGATGCATTGAGATCAGTCATGGAGCGAAGGGAAAAGGTACGTCAATAGATACAACCTGACTACTTAAGATTAATTGATATTTAATTATTTTATACTATTCGTTTATTACCAGTCCTCTTTCAATAGAATAGGCAGTTAAGGCCGAAGCTGTGTGAAGGTCCAGTTTCTCCATAATATTTGCCCTGTGTTTTTCAACTGTTTTCACACTGATACACAGATAATCAGCAATCTCCAGATTCTTATATCCCTCGCCTACCAGTTTAAGCACTTCTTTTTCCCTTTGGGTAAGCATATCCCACGATGAATCCTGTTTAATGGTTTTTTGACCCTCAATATAACCTTCCAGAATTTTGCCGGATATTTCGGGGCAGACATATTTCTTTCCGGACAGAACCGCATTTATGGCTATAAGCAGTTCTTCCTGGGAAGAAGACTTTAAGCAATAGCCTTCTGCACCTGATTTGAAGGCCTCAATTATATATTCCTCCTTTGTGTGCATGGTCAGAACAATAATCTTTGTAGCAGGGCAACTGCTCTTTATTTCTTTGATAACGGAAATACCGTTCATTTTTGGCATGTTAAGATCAAGCAGAATAATGGCAGGATTATGTTTTTTTACGCAACGGATGGCATCGAGTCCGTCTCCTGCCTCCCCAACGACTTCAAGGTTATCATGGGAATTCAGAAGAACGCATATTCCCTGCCTAAGCAATGTATGATCTTCGGCAATAACCACCTTCTTTTTTTCTCGCATAGTTGGCACCCCGTAATAATTCCTGTTAATTTAACATTCCCAATATTAGCATTCCGTCAAAATAATCAATATATACATAATATACATAAAAATACATTATTCTATTTATATACTATTTTTTCAAAAATAGTAAAGTTATTGTTTATATCTTCATGTTGTCATTGGTTAATTATGAATTCTGATATCGTCGTCCCCTTCCGGTTTCATAATGTTTCAGCACTTTCCAGTGAACCACAAATTCTGCAGGAAATCAGTTGCAAAAAAATTCCTTTTGAAAAACATCCAAAGATAACGAATGGACTATTATAGTGTTAATTGGATTGACACAAAAGCTGACAGGCAATAAAATGCCGGATGGAAAAGGTTTTTGCCTGTGGTTTACACACTTGCCTTCTCTCCATCCCGCTGAGGTGAAACCACGCTTTTCGTTTTCAAATTTATTCCGGAAATTCGGAGCTACATATGAGTAAATTTCAAAAACAACATAAAGCCGGAAGTATGACAACAGAACCGGAAGGCCGCTCCGGTTCCGATGAGCCGTTACTGGTTGTGGGCATAGGCGTTCCGGAAGGGGCGGAAAAATCTCTGGAAGAAATTTTTTCCGGGGTATTTTCCGGTCAAAATCCGGCATTTATACTGGTCAGGCATTTTAATCATCCAAATGTAGACGAGATAAAGGAACTTCTTGGCGAAAAAACACAATTTCCTGTAGTCGAGGCTGAAAACGGAATGCTTGTGACATCCGATAAAATTATTGTGATGCCGCCCAAAAAGCTTTTGAGCATTGCCGAAAACAAGCTCAGCATCCTGGAACACACCGAGTGTGATGCTCTTCCCATGCCTATAGACCATTTTTTCTGTTCTCTCGCTGCTGACAAAAAAGAACTTGCATGCGGAATTCTTTTGGCAGGCGCCGGTTCGGACGGTGTAATGGGCTTATCTGAAATTAAAGCCGGAAGAGGCTATACAATATTGGAAGAATCTGAAGATGCGGAGGTTTCTGAAAATACCCGGAAGGTGGTGGAAGCCGGTCTGGCTGATGAAGTTCTTCCCGCAAAAGCAATCCCAAATTCGATTGAGGCTCTTGTGCGCCGGATTTCCGAAAAACGTAAAAGAAAAGCCTGTTCTTCGGATATCAAACCTGAACTTGCGGCGATCCTGGATATTCTCCGCAGCGGAACAGGACATGATTTCAGTTTATACAAACCCGGCACCCTTGAACGCAGAATCAGGCGGCGCATGGTTTTTGCAAATCTTGCGACATATGAAGAATATGCCGGATATTTGAATGAGCATCCGGATGAAATCCATCTTTTACAAAAAGATCTTTTTATCGGTGTAACTGAATTTTTCCGGCAATCCGCGGCCTGGGAAGAACTGGAAAAAAACGTAGTAATCCCGCTTATTGAAAAAGCTTCGCAGGGATCGGAGTTGAGAGCGTGGATCCCAGGTTGTTCAACAGGCAAAGAAGTTTACAGCCTGGCAATGCTTTTTGATGAAGCAATTGAAAGAAGCGGCAAGGATATAAGTTTTCAGTTTTTTGCCACCGATTCCGATGCCGCCGCAATTGAAATTGCCCGCAACGGAACTTATACAGACGGATATCTTGGTTGTGAAATTTCGCCCGAAAGGCAAAAACGGTTTTTTAAATACCAGGAAGGCCAATACCGGATTAAAAAGAAAATCCGGAAACAAATTGTTTTTGCCGTGCATAATCTTCTTGCTGATCCGCCTTTTTCAAGGCTTGATTTGATAAGCTGCAGAAATCTTTTAATTTATATAGACCAAAAAGTCCAGAGAAAGGTTATAGAACTGTTTCATTTTACGCTTGGCGAAAGCGGCTTTCTGTTTTTAGGCTCCGCTGAAAACGCTCTGGATCGTGAAGACCTGTTTAAGCCGGTTTCAAAAAAATGGCGGATTTATCAGCGCATCGGCACGGGCCGCCGAAGCGCTAATGAACTTATTTCTTATCATTCATCTGATGCGCAGCAGGCAAAGCGACCTCATACTCCTGCCGGCAAATTATCAGGGATGAGCTTTGCTGCGATTGCCCGGCAAACGCTTTTGGAACGTTTTGCGCCGGCATGTGTTATGATTGACAGAAAGCTTCGGGTGCTCTACCTGAACGGGGATGTTGAAAACTATCTTACATTGCCTTCCGGTGAACTGACCACATATGTTATTGATATGGCAAGGGACGGCTTAAAAAACCGCCTGAGGGGAGCGATTGCAAAAAGCATGGAAGACAACCGTCCGGTATCTTTTACGGCCGGCGTTTTCCGCGGCGGGAAAATGCAGCCGGTCAAATCCACAGTAAGTCCTCTAAAATACCCCATAGAAGCCGATGGACTTATACTGATTACATTCGAGGAATACTGCGCTCACTCCAAGACTGCGGCTGATATGTCTTTCAGTGAAAGCAATGTATCTCAACTTGAAAACGAACTTAAGATGACGCGGGAAGAACTCCATGGCACTATTGAATATCTGGAGAATCTTAATGAGCGTTTTAAGGCTGCAAATGAGGAAGCGGAAACCTCCAATGAAGAATTGCAGTCAAGCAATGAGGAGCTTGAGACTTCCAGAGAAGAACTTCAATCCTTAAACGAGGAACTTAATACCGCCAATGTCCAGTTGCAGGAAAAAATAGAAGATCTCGAACGCGCAAATGATGATGTAAACAATCTGCTGGAAAGCACTCATATTGCGACTGTCTTTCTTGACAGGGAACTTAAGGTCAAGCGTTATACTCCGGCTATCGTCAATCTTTTCAGCCTGATTCCGTCAGACTTTGGCCGCCCCATAGCCGATATTCTGAAAAAGTTTGATGATAACGACCTGACGGATGATGCGGCCAAAGTTCTGGCGAATCTGACACCAATCGCAAAAGAAGTGCAGGCCGGTCAGAACCAGTGGTATATCCGCCGTGTTACCCCGTATCGCACCAAAGACGACCGTATTGATGGAGTAGTAATTACTTTTGCCGATATTACCGTACTGAAACGTTCCGAAAAAGCGCTAAGGGAAGCAAAAGATAACCTTGAAATCCGCGTCCTGGAGAGAACTTCGGAACTTGAAGCTGCAAACAGCAAATTAATAAAGGAGATTGCAGACCGCAAACGGGCGGAACAGGCCGTCAAAGATGAACGGAAGCGGCTATATGACGTTCTGGAAACAATTCCTGCATACCTTGTGCTTCTGGATGAGGATTATCATGTGCCCTTTGCCAACCGTTATTTCCGGGAATGTTTCGGAGAATCCAACGGAAAACGTTGTTTTGAATATCTGTTCGGAAGAAGCGAGCCCTGTGAAATTTGCGAAACATATACTGTGCTTAAAACAATGCAACCCCATGAGTGGGAGTGGACCGGTCCGGATGACCGCGATTACCAGGTCCATGATTTTCCTTTTATAGACACTGACGGCTCAACCCTTATCATGGAAATGGGAATTGATATCACCGATCTCAATAAAGCCAGTAATGAGCTTCTTCTTCATAAGGAACACCTTGAAGAACTGGTGCTGAAGAGGACAGCTGAACTCGAAAGAAAAAACGAACAGCTTGCCGAAGAAATTACGGAACGTAAAAAGGCCGAGACGTCCCTGCGGCACGCCAAGAAAGAATGGGAACTGACATTTAAGAGCATCCCTGATCCGATTGCAATTTTAGATGATGACCACGGGATCATGCGGGTGAATCCGGCGATGGCCGGTCTGCTCGGATGCACACCGGATCAGTGCGCTGGTATGAAATGCCACACGGCTGTCCATGGAACGGACAGTCCACCGGCATTCTGTCCGCATACGCAAACACTGATTGACGGCAAAGAACACAGCGCAGAAATTTACGAAGCGCGTCTCGGCAGACATTTTCTGGTAACAACGACTCCGGTATGCGATGAGAACGGCAAGATGACCGGTTCCGTGCATGTAGCCAGAGATATTACCGAGCTTAAACAAAAAGAAGAGCGGATAAAAAGTGTGGCATTATTCCCGGAGGAAAATCCTTATCCAGTCCTGCGAGTATCCTGGGATGGCACAATTCTGTATGCCAACCGTGCATCAGCCAGTCTGCTGGAGCATTGGCTATCTGATGACGGCATGACCGTCCCGGAACCGGTACAAGAAAAAGTACAGTCAGCACTGACAGACGGAAAAAATCAGGAAATGCAGATCCGATGCGACATGCGCGATCTGTCGCTGGTGCTCGCACCAATGCTTGAACGCGGTTATGTCAATTTCTACGGTCGCGACATTACAAAACTTAAACGGGCGGAAACCTCACTGATGGAAAGCAGTAATCAGCTCCGGACTATTATTGAAAATCTTGCTGAAGGTCTGGTAGTTGCCGATATGGACGGCAATATGATTCACTGGAACCGTAAGGCTCTGGAAATGCACGGGCTTGAAAGCGTAGACAAGCTCTGCTGCCATCTGTCGGATTTTATCGGAATCTTTGAACTTTCAGATATGGAGGGCAATATTTTGCCATTTGATCAATGGCCGTTTGTCCGCATTTTTCGCGGAGAGAATCCGGGAATCCTGGAAGCATGCATCCTGCGTACCGATAAGAGCTGGAAACGGATCTACAGCTATGGAGGTGGCTTAGTATATAATGATCTGAATCAACCTTTTTTGGCTGTTGTCTCGATCAGCGACATTACTGAACGCAAGAATTTTGAAGAGGCCCTCCGGAAGAGCAAGGTGGATTTAAACCGGGCACAGGCTGTCGCCAGCACCGGTAGCTGGCGTCTTGGTCTTGAGTCAAACCGGCTGTTGTGGTCGGATGAGACTTACCGGATATTTGAAATTCCTGAAGGAACGCCCATTACATATGATATTTTTATGGCGTCCCTACATCCCGATGACAGGAATTACGTTGACCGGCAGTGGCGGGAGGCACTTGATGGCGGTGTGCCTTATGATATCGAACATCGTATTGTTGCAGGCGATACCGTGAAATGGGTACGCGAACGGGCCGAACTGGAATTTGATAAAGAAGGGAATCTGACAGGTGGATTCGGAACGATCCAGGACATCACAAAGCGTAAGTACAGTGATACTTTATTGCAGGAAAGTTTGAGGCGTTTTGAACTGCTTTCCCGGATTGCCGGAGATCTTCTGCAATGTTCAGATCAGCAGGAAGTAGTTGAAATTCTTTGTCAAAAGGTAATGAAACATCTGGACTGCCAGGCTTTTTTCAATTTTTTAGCAGATGATACAGCTAACAGGCTGCATCTGAATGCATACTCCGGTATCACATCCGAAGAAGCGGAAAAAATTGAGTGGCTCGATTACGGGGTTGCTGTTTGCGGCTGTGTTGCTCAACAAGGATGTCGTATCGTATCCGAGCATATTCCAACTACTGATGATCCCCGAACCGAGTTGGTCAAATCATACGGTATAAAAGCTTATGCCTGCCATCCTCTGCTGGGAGCTAAAGGAAATGTGATAGGCACTTTATCCTTCGGCACTAAAACCCGTGAAACTTTTTCCGAAGATGAATTGGCTCTTATGAAGGCGGTGGCCGATCAGGTGGCGATTGCCATGGTCCGTATCCGGCATGAACATGCACTGTGGAACAGCAAAGAAGCTCTGCTTAAAGCAAATACCTTACTGGAACAAAAGGTCAACGAGCGCACTGCGAACCTGAGCGAAACGGTTAAAGCCTTAAGGAACGAGATCAGAGATAAAGTTCTGACCGAAGAAGAACTAAAATCGGCAAATCAGGAACTGGAAAACATGACAAACCAGTTGCGGATTTTAGCCGGAGAACTGACCATGGCCGAACAACGCGAACGAAAACGGATGGCTACTATTTTGCACGACGATCTTCAGCAGCAGTTGGCTCTGGCCAAAATACAGGTTTCCTGTCTTAATGCAACGGATAAAGACAAGTTCTTTACATCCATAAAAAATATTGAGAATCTGCTGTCCCAGGCAATAAACGTTTCGCGTACGCTGACATCCGAACTAAGCCCTCCGATTCTCTTTGAGTCCGGCTTGAAGGCCAGCCTGGAGTGGCTTGCACGATGGGAAGAAGCCAAATACGGGTTAAAAATATCCCTTACATCAGAAGAAAATATTCCAGAGCTGGAAGAAGATGTAAAAATAATGCTGTTTTCAGCAACACGGGAGTTGTTGTTTAACACGATCAAACATGCCAAAGTCGATTCGGCGGTAGTGGAACTGAGCCGGACTAAAGATGGGAGCCTGCGGATTACTGTAAGTGACTCCGGTATGGGTTTTGACATCTCAAAAATAAAATCGGCCGGTGAAGCCGGGGCCGGTTACGGATTGTTATCCATCCGTGAACGCTTACATTTTTTTGGAGGCAACCTTGATATAGACAGTGCGCCAGGCAGGGGCAGCCGTTTTATAATGGCGATACCTGTTGCCCCGGCTAAACCGGAACCGCAGACAGTCTCAGTTGAGACAAACGGTGCGCCTGGGTCTGAGATTTCTGCCGATAGCCAAAAAACGGGCGGACAAATTCGCGTGTTAATAGTTGATGACCATGCCATGATGCGGGAAGGACTTGCCGGTATGCTTAATCTGGAACCGGACATCGAAGTTGCCGGTCATGCACAAAACGGTTATGAAGCCATAGAAAAGGCCGGAGTTCTGATGCCTGATGTAATCCTTATGGATATCAGCATGCCCGTATTAAACGGCATCAGCGCCACACAGGTTATTAATGAAAAATATCCTGATATCTGCATCATCGGATTGTCTATGTATGAAGAGGATGAAAGCGCAGAAGCAATGCTGAAAGCGGGAGCTGCCTGTTATCTTACCAAGAGCGGACCGAGAAGCCAGCTGATTGCAACGATCAGAAATTGCATGAAGAGACAAGATATAGGCGGCATATAAAATGCCGCCCTGCTTTTCATTTCCAGATCCCGCTTATTTTAGTATCGCAAGCGGGACAAAGTCCGTTCTTAAGCAGAGACGCAAGATTTTGCGTCTCTGCAACTCCCATATATTTTCTTTGCACCAGCAATTTTTTGCAGTTGTGACAATAGGTGTTTCCTCCTTCAGGGACATTACCAAGATAAACATAACGTAATCCCTTACTATGGCCGATCTCCCGTGCGCGTCTTAATGTTTCAACCGGCGTAGCGCCTTTGTCCGTCTGCTTGTAATCGGGATGAAAGCGGCTGAGATGCCAAGGGATATCCTTATTGACTCCGGCAAGAAACTCTGCGATATTACTTAATTCTTCATCCGAATCATTTCCGCCCGGTATAACCAGCGTTGTGACCTCCACCCAGATCCCCAGCTCATTCATGGCTGATATACTGTCCAGAACCGGCTGGAGACGCCCTTTACAGGTTTTTTTATAAAAATCATCGCTGAAACTTTTCAAATCCACATTTGCGGCATCCAGGAAAGGTCTGATCGTTTTTAAGGTTTCTCCGGTCATAAATCCGTTGGTTACAAAAACATTGTGCAGCCCCGCTTCCCTGGCTAATTTGCTAGTATTATAAGCATATTCGAAAAATATGGTTGGTTCGGTATAAGTATATGAAATACTTTTACAGTTATGTTTTTTTGCTTTTTCAACAATCTGATCCGGCATCATTGCAAATCCGGAATTTATATTTCCGTTGCGGGCTGAGGCCTGTGAAATTTGCCAGTTTTGACAAAACCCGCATTTAAAATTACAGCCGATTGAGGCGATAGAGTAAGAAGTCGAGCCAGGCAGAAAATGATAAAGAGGTTTCTTTTCGATAGGGTCGACATTGGCAGCGATCAACTCAGCATAAGTCAGGGTATAAAGAATTCCTTCTATATTCTGCCTTACACCGCAAATACCGAATTTTGATTCGGCGATCCGGCATTCATGAGCACAAAGATAACAATGCACATTTTTTCCATCAAGGCTTTCCCAGAGCAGTGCTTCTTTATTCATTTTATTTACATTCCTTTAAGTATTATCCGCAAGATAATGCGCAAACCAGTCGCTTGCCAGCTCTGCCGCTTTTTCCAGAGCGCCCGGCTCTTCGAAAAGATGAGTTGCTCCCGGAATAATGAACATTTTTTTCTCGCAATTCAACTCGGCATAGGCGGCCTCGTTCATTGAAATAACGGGCTCATCATAGCCTCCGACAATAAACAGCGTAGGCGCCTTTACACTTGGCAGATATGTCATGGCAAGATCCGGACGCCCGCCCCTGGAAACAACGGCCTTAACATATCCCGGCTCTCTTGCAGCAGCCTGCAAGGCAGCTCCGGCTCCAGTGCTGGCTCCGAAATAGCCGCTTATCAGACTTCTTGTTTCAGTATTGCCCGAAGTCCAATTAACAATAGACAGAAGACGGTCTGCAAGCAGATCTATATCAAAAACTTTTCGCCTGTCCGAAGCTTCTGCTTCCTCAAGCAGATCTGCCAGCAGCGTGGCAAGACCCGACTCTTGAAGTATGTGCGCGACATAGTTATTACGAGGGCTCAAACGGCTGCTGCCACTACCGTGAGCGAAAATAACCAGTCCTTTGGAACCGGGAGGAATTCCCATAATCGCTTTGAGTTTTTTTCCATCAGCAGAAATTATGATTTGCTTCTCATAGCTTCCGGTTTCTCCCGATCCGTTCATTGGCCATTGCTCCTTTTTTATTTCAAACCATTTCAACCTGAGCAGCCTCTGAGAGGCTCCGGTAATGCTGCAGGATTTCAATAACTTCTTCATCATCAATCTGATCGAAGTTTTTGTACCAGGCGCCTACCGCAGAAAAGTAGGCGGGTATACTCAGACATACTATTTCATCGGCAAAAGCCTTTAACATCTCAAAACTATCCTGGGCAGATACGGGAGCTGCGGCTACCAATTTTTTTGGATTACTTGTGCGCAATCCTTCCAGAGCAGCCCGGAACGTATATCCGGTGGCTATGCCGTCATCAACAACTATAACGGTTTTCCCGGAAAGAACCTCAGCAGGCCTGTCTCCGCGATATAATCTTATCCGCCGTTCGATTTCTTTACCCTGGAAGGCAATTTCCCTGTCCAGGTAATTTTTATCCGCACCGGCAAGACGCGCAACTTCTACATTGATGATGGGAATATATTTACCGCTTACCACTGCGCCGATACCGAGTTCCGGTTGATAGGGAGCTCTGATTTTGCGGGCAATAATGACATCCAATGGTGCTGAAAGTTTTTTGGCAACTTCTTCGGCTACCACAACACCGCCCCGGGGAATACCCAGAACAACCGCAGGTTCTTTATTGAATCCACGTTTAACCAGTGCGTCGGCTAATTTTTTACCTGCATCACGGCGATCTTCAAAAACAATATTTTCCATCTTAAGCCCCCTAAGGCAAACAACTTAATCCGACGCACAGGACTTGGGTCTGACTATACTGAGCTTATGCATCCTCGCTCTCAATGTGCTCGGGTGAAGGCCCAGTATTTCGGCTGCCCCATTCTTTCCGTTAATGCGCCATCCGGTTTTAGAAAGGATTTTAATTATTTGATTTTTATTAATATCATCTAAAGTTATCGTGGTGGACGCCGGGTGGTATACCTTTAATTGATCCGGCAGTTGCAAGGTCGGCCCCTGGCACAGGATAACCGCCCGCTCAATGATACTTTCCAACTCCCGTATGTTCCCGGGCCAAGGATAGCCCTGTAGTTCCATCAGCGTTTCTTTGCTGATCGATGTGATCCGTTTTCCCAATTTTTTGGCACATCGCTCTGCGAAGGTTTGGACTAACCGGGGGATGTCTTCCGCTCTCTCACGTAGCGGAGGAACAGTGATAGGAAAGACATTGAGCCGATAGTAAAGGTCCTGCCGAAACCGGCCCATGTGAACCTCTTCCTCAAGGTTTCGATTGGTCGTTGCCAGGATACGCACATCAACTTTGATAGTATGAGATGAGCCCAGGCGCTCAAACTCGTTATGCTGGATCACCCGAAGCAGCTTGGCCTGCATCTCCAATGGAAGTTCCCCGATCTCGTCGAGGCAAAGAGTTGAACCATTAGCAACCTCGAACCGGCCTATCTGCCGGGTGTCGGCTCCCGTAAATGCCCCCTTCTCTCTGCCAAACAATTCGCTCTCTATTAAATTTTCCGGCAAGGCGGCACAGTTGACCGTGATCAGGGGTCTTTGCTTACGCGGACTCATTTCATGGATGGCGGCAGCGATTAACTCTTTTCCTGTACCGGTCTCTCCCTGTATAAGAACCGTTGTGTTTGCAGGGGCAACCTGCTTTGCCCGGTAGAGAGCATAATTTAAACCATCACTTTGTCCGATAATATGCTCATGCCGATGTTTCATTTTGCTCTCATTACGGAAATAAATATTTCCGGATTCAGGCTGGTCTTTCGTTTTATTAATTTCGGAGAGAGTTGTCTTGTATTTGATTATACGCTCCTGCTTCATGTTTTCCGGTTTATTATTGACTCTTTGCAGCACTTTCTTTTCTATCTTCTTGCATTTTTGTTCCGTAAGTTCATTAACTGCCAAACACACCACACCGTGTTTTTTTGCATACTTAGAGGCACATACGGAAAGTAGGACAGGCACAGAATTTTCAGCCAATGTCTGCAGGGAAAGTTCCACCTTACTATCCTCCTTTAAACCATGGTAAACTGATGTCTCAAACAATTGAAGGTCTGCTGATGAAATATACCGGTAGATTGAAGATGCTATTACTTTCTCCAGAGAACCTTTTACCATATCTGCAAAATGCTGATTACAGCAAAGGATCGTGCCGTCAGAGGCCAGCATAATCGCACCTTCTCTCATTGTTTCGGACATGATACTTTGAGCACCCTTCAGGTAAGTGACCTTATCTTCTATCATATGATCTCTGAAAATTAATGTATCATCTTTTCTTGTCGGGAAAGCCGTATTCATAATAAAAATTCCTTTTCACTCATGCAAACCCTGCTCCCTTTTGGTATAATACCCGATTCTGCTTGCCCTGCCTCTGATAGCTCCGCTCGCTTAATGGAGCAATAAACTGATGTGGCCATAAGTATTTAGACAAGTTCATTATTTCAGTACCCAAATGTCATAGTTATTATCCCGGCAGTGTCTATGCAACTAAGCCCGGATTAAAATTTTATTGTTGTGTTTTCTACTATTACAGAAACCACCGGCCAAGTAAATAGGGTGAATAATGTATTTATATGAGGAAAATTCCCATTTTGTCTTAATTAATTGTTATAGTTTATTTGGTGGTGGAGCGATGTCTTCGAAGTCCGGTAAAGATTATTCTGTGGTTCGCATGTAAACTTAATTGTATTTTCCCCTGTTTAAGGTGTCATAAAGACACAGCTTGCGCTAAAATCCCGACTATAAATTTCTCTGGCCACAACGCCCGTCTGTTTCGGTCTCTCAATAACCGAGTACTGAATTTGGTACGAAAATGATGGAGTAAAAGCTGTTTTAATTAAGATCATTTTCAGAATCAGGATAGCTTGATTTTTATATGAGAATACAGGAGTCAGAATACAGAATGCAGAAGAAAAACAATAGTATGGTTATTCTGACTCCTGTATTCTCATGCTTCGTTGTGTCCGCCCCGGGCATGGAGGTTAGTGCTAATTTACGTAATGTATATGGGGGCATGTATTTTCATCCGGCATAAACACAAGAGATGTGTATACCTATAAATAAATCTTGGCATTATAATGGTTTAGCACATTTCGCACTCTTTCAGCCAGATGATGCAGAGTGAAAGGTTTTTGCAAGAAGTTTACCTCTTTGTTAAGCATATTCTGATCAGAGTATAATTCGATCGAGTCTCCTGACATATAAATACATTTCATATCCGGCCGTATGGAAGTTAACTGCTTTGCAAGTTCCAGTCCGTTTATCTGAGGCATTCGGATATCTGTTATCAGCAGCTGGATCTTGCCATCATAAACTTTAACAAGACGAATCGCATCAAAGGGCATATTCGAGGTTAATACCTTATATCCCATATTTTCCAAAAAAATTTTGCAAAGACCCGTTATGGTTTTATTATCATCAACTACCAGCAGTGTTTCTCCTAAATCTGCGATCTCGTCCAATTTTTTATTGTTTGAGGGCAGTTCTTTTGATTTGATTATCTGTTTGCAGATAGGCGCTTTTGATTGGGAGGTGTTGGCTTCCAATTCTTTATTGATCAGTACAGGATAGTACGGAATTGCCGGAAAAGTTGAATCCGCCATATGGTTTCTGTAATTGATTTGATTTCTATCCGCATTCATATTTCTTCCTCCCTGCTAAAAAAATAATGACAGCGTAATATAATTATGTGTGATATCCGATTTCATGTTTCTGAATCTTTAAACATTAGCTGCAAACAAGAATGGATTTCTTTCAGGAATTAATTCGGTTGCCTTTTCCCCTGTAAACCAGCATGAATCCGGTCGCACATTTATGCCGGAAATATTTTTGTGGAATACTTCAAGGCCGAAATTGTCAATCTGTTTTAAGCAGCTGGTATGTATAAATAATTTTGCTTTATAGTTCAATCAGTTTATTGTGTTTACTAATTCGTATGCTGAATTTCCATCGAAATCCCCGAATAGTTTCAGATGAACATTCTCACTATTTCTGAAAACCTCTATTTTAAAATTCGATGCCATTACATATCCTCCTTTATGGAGTTGATCTTATAACAATGATTTGCTTATTATATTTACTAATACCAGAATGATTCTTTTGTTTTCGGTTCCATCCTGTTTCCGTGTTTTCCTATGAATAGCAGATCCTGAAAGGAAGCATCATTCAAAGGAAATTCTTTCCGGAAAACATCTAAAGCCAAAGGATGGATTAAAAAAAGACCGTTGGTGTTAATAATAAAGTTTTTAGTTTTTTTAGAATTGGCTTTTAAAACATCAATCAGTTCTATTGCTGAAAAACCGTTAAATTCACCTATAAGGTCAATATAAATATTGCCGTTGCTTTGCCTTGTAACAATTTTAAAATTCGAATCCATATTTTGTACCTGTTCTTTCTGACTTTATAGCGTTTTCAAATTATTATTTTTTATATCATGCCAGCATATCGGAAGAAGAGTACTTACTTGCCGCTATCGCAGTTGCGGTTCAGAAGCTCTGATACGACAGAGAAAAAGTTTCAAGTTCCGAATAATTGTTAGAGCATGAGATCACATCATTTAATACTGCCTGTAACCCGCTTATTATTTTGCAATTATTAAAACAATCCGGGAGTTGATTTTTTAGTTTGCAATCCCTGCATGGACTTTTACTTAAATATCCAACCTGACATTCCAGCTTCATTTCACCTGTTTTATTCAATTTTTTTTTCATGATCAGATCCTTATCGATATTAGTTATTTTCACTCAGATATATGGCCGCTATTACTATCAATCGGTTATAAATATTTAAATAAATGGTTTTTACCGAGGTTTGGTAATTGTTCAGTTTTTCATCGGGTTTTATCGCACTATTACTGAAATAACCGGTTTGGTAAATAAGGTGTATAATGTATTTTGTTTAGGGAATTTCCCCATTCCAGGAATTTCTATCGGCTTCATAAACTTCCACTAAATCCGTAATAAATTTTTTTTCTAAGAATCCGGCAGTATTTGTTTGAATTTTGTCCTTCGATTATGGCCGGAATACGGTATTTTCTCCTCAAAAATAAGCAGTTCACCTTATTTACCCTTAAATGCATAATAGGTAATATTATAATAAAGGGATGTGAAGGGTAAAATTATCAGTTTGAAAAGGCCCGTAAAGATGGACACCTGGAAACTATTTAATGCATAAACAGCCTCAATGCTTTTAACGTTTCTTTTTAATGGAGGACAGGAAGATGGAAAATAAAACGGATTGCCCGGAATGCCGCGGCACAGGAAAAGTCAGCGCACAATACATCTCAATGGCGGGAACTGCCAGACGATCCTGAGCCCTGATGATAAATACAGGCTCATCCGCTCCGATCCCGGGGATATCAATCTTTCCATATTTTCCTGAAATAGCCATAGGTCACCTCTTAATTTATAAGTTACTCCGGCATCCGGAATCTATATCCGGAATTTATCTATAGTTATTTATTATTATTATTCCTTAACATCGGCATGATGGGGATTTAACAATTTGAGATATTGCAATACTTCCTCATCATCAAGGTCATACCAGTTGAGATAATATGAAGCTACTGCAAAATAATCGGTTCTTGCCACTTTAAGGCATATCAGTTTGTCCGCCGCTGATCCCACCAGATCGTAAGCCGTGCCGGAAGCAACCGGCACCGCCACTACCACTTCGCTTGCTTTCCGGTTTCTTAAAGACTGAATCGCTGCAAGCATTGTGTAACCCGATGCAAGTCCGTCATCAATTACAATGGCTGTCCTGCCTTCCACCCGGCTTGGAGGAAGTATTTCCCTGCAGAGCCTGTTACGGCGAATGATCTCATTTCGAACCGCTTCGGACTGTCTTGTAATTTCAGGCATGGTTAATCCCAGATACTTTACCATAGGTTCATTTAAAACAAGTGAGCCGTCTTCAGTTACCGCCCCGTAACCTGCTTCCGTATTATGAGGTATCGGTATCTTGCGTACGACAATAATATCAAGGGTTGTTTTCAATGCCGCCGCAACCTCGGCTGCTACCGGCACTCCACCCCGCGGAATAGCAAAGACTATATTTTCGCCGTGCTTATAGCCGGATAATGCCGTAGCCAGGCGCTTTCCGGCATCCGTTCTGTCTTTGAAAATTAATTGTCTGTCATTAGTTGTCATGATTTTACCTTCTCTTTCATTTGGGAAGAGGGCCGGAATGAGTGATGAAAAATTTCACCCACTCCGGCCCCCATCGGGAGGAAGGAAATTCGTAACATTTTTTCAAGGAGGAAAGTATTATTACGGATTCCGGCACATTTATGTAAAAATATCACCGAAACAAAAGATTTTGTAAATAGGGTGGGGAATGTATTTGAGCAGGGAAATTACCCCATTAATATAAAGGGTTTTTTATTTCTCCCGGTTTAATTTTTTCGTCCGGTTATATCTTCAATAGCAAGAACTATAAATCTCATTTTCTCATCGCTGCTGAAAATATGACGGGCATTCAGCAACATGGTGCGTTTCCCTATATTTTCAAACTTGTGTGTTACTTTATAGTTGTCAAAATTTGAGCCTTTTGGCAGAATTTCTTCAAGCAAACGGCGCAATTCCGGGATGTCCCACTGGCCATTTCCAAGTTCATATAATTTTTTGTTCAGGGTTTCCTCTTTTTCAGCTTTGAAGGTGTTAAAAAATGAGCGGTTAGCCAGGACTATACGGAGATTTTCATCCAGTACAAGAAGTGATTCGCGTACTGTTGCAACTATGCTATCGCAAAAATTTATTTTTGCTTGCTGTAATGCCGGGTCTTGCAGCGCTTCTTCCATTTTCTTGCGTTTACTAATATCAACAAAGGTGACCACTGCGCCGTCGATTACGTTTTCCAGAGTGCGGTAAGGCCGGATGCCCATAAGATACCACTCGCCTTTTTTCGTCTGAATTTCAATTTCAAAAGCAGGGTATCAAGAACACTTTTCAAGTCTTCCAGCAGGGAATCATAACCTTGCAGATTGGAAGCAATGTGCCCGATAGGCCGTCCTGTGTCGGCCTGGATCAGGTTTATCGCACCTGTAGCAGAAGGAGTAAGTCTGGATATTTTCAAATTACGATCTACGAAGAGAGTACCCACACCGGTGCCTGCCAGCAGGTTGTTCATGTCATTGTTGGCCCGGGAAAGATCGGCAACTTTTGTTTGCAACTCTGCGTTAACCGTTGCCAGTTCTTCGTTTACGGATTGCAGTTCCTCCTTGGATGTTTCAAGTTCCTCATCGGTGCTTTGCAGTTCCTCATTTACCGATTGCATCTCTTCATTGGTTGATTTGAGTTCTTCATTGGATGTTTCCGCTTCCTCGAGAGCGGATTGAAGATATTCTTCCTTGGCTTTAAGTTCCTGCTCAAGCTTTACAATCCGGCCGTCCGGTTCAGCAGAGGTAACGCTGTCATCCATTATATCGGTTTTTTTGTGCAGACTGGAATCCTCACGGGATATTTCCTCCAGGATAACAAGATATAATTCCGGAGTATCAGTCTCTTCAGGTTCAGCCCTGACAGGAAGCACGCATAAATTGACGTTTATGAAGTCACCGTTTGTTCTTACCCTGAGGTTATTGGAATTTACCGGTTTTTTATAGTGTACGACTTTGTGAACAGCTGTTGTCAACTCCCTGCGAAGCCCTTCACGCGCCATAAGCAGAATGTTTACTCCGGCATCTCCCGGAGCAGGTTCCAGATATTTACCGGTACGTCCGTAAACATACAGGATATCACTAAGCGAATTGATCAATATAGCCGCATGAGCACAATGCTTAAGCAGTGCATGTTCGGTAAGTTCCCGGAAATTCAGTTTGCCTTTGGCAGGCCGTTCATTCGGAAAATGTCCGGAACGTGCCGCTGCTTCCGGAAAAACAGGGATCGTAGTTTTAAATTCCGGTTGGGCTGTATTGAGAATGTCCTCAATGCGGCGATAAATTTTCCATTTTCGGTCTATCGGCTTAAATGCTGTAATAAATCCACCTGTAAACTCAGATGTTCCCAGAAAGAGAATGCCGTTCGGATTAAGTGAATAGTGAAACAGTGGAATCAGCTTTTTTTGAAGATCTCCGTTCATATAGATCAGAAGATTACGGCAACTTACCATGCTGAGTTTGGAAAACGGGGGGTCTTTAGTTACATCCTGTTCGGAAAAAACTATAAGATCACGTATAATTTTACGGATCTTATAGTTATCGCCTTTTGAATCCCGGGAAAAATATTGCGCCAGCCTTTCGGGTGAGACATCTGCGGCAATGCTGGCAGGAAAGACGCCGTTTCGGGCTTTTTCAATGGCATATTTATCAATATCGGTGGCGAATATTTGCACCTTGAATGTTTCTTTCAGGTTTTCCATATATTCCTGGATCAGAATTGCAAGGGAATATGCTTCCTCTCCGGTGGAGCAACCGCATACCCAGATGCGAACCGGTTCTTCCTGAGACCTGCCTGCAAACATACCGGGGATCACCTTTTTTTTAAGCGCTTCGAAGGCCCCGGGATCACGGAAAAAATTTGTTACGCCGATCAACAGGTCGCGAAAGAGCGCTTCCGATTCTGCAGAGTTTTGCTGAAGAAAGTGAAGATATTCATGCGGACGTTCAATCTGGTGTAAAGCCATTCGCCGTTCAACACGGCGGAGCAGGGTATTCTCCTTATACTGTGAAAAATCGTGGCCTGTGTGAGACCGCAAAAGAATACATATTCTTTTAAGAATGTCTAAAGGTTTCATGATTTGGGTGGAAACCGGCAGCAGCCCTTTCCCAAACGTGTGGGCGGCATATCGGCAGGTTTTAAGACATAGTCCACCAAGCCGGTGGCGATTGCGCTTCTCGGCATGCCGTCGTATTCGGTTGACTCAGGGTCCTGCGCCATTACCATGCCGCCTTCACCTTTAATAGCTCTTACTCCCTGGGTGCCGTCACTGCCGGTGCCGGAAAGCACAATGCATATTGCCCGATCGTGCTGGTCCTGGGCCAGGGACCGGAAGAAATAATCTATGGGAAGCCTTAAGCCCCGTGGCTTGCTCGGCTCAAACAAATGCAGTCTGCCGTTTAAAATGGCCATATCCCTGTTGGGTGGTATGATATAGAAGCAATTGGGCTTGATCTCCATACCGTCTCCAACTTCGTAAACCTGCATACGCGTGTAATTCTTTATCAGGTTGGAAAGTATACTCTTATGATCCGGCGCAAGGTGCTGAACCAGGACAAAGGCCATACCGCTTCCGGTATCTGCCGGCATTGTGGAAAGAAAAGATTCAAAAGCCATAAGCCCACCTGCCGATGCACCTATTCCTACAATAGGAAATCCCTTAACCGGCCTGTCTTCCCGGTTTTTTCCGGCATCTGAAGCAGAAACAGTTTTAGCCTCAGCCCCGGCTTCGGAAATGTCCGGCTTTTCATCCCGCACCGGTGCGCCTGTCTGACTTTTTGGTAATTTCTTTTTTCCGGCTTTACTTTGTTTATCGTGATCTTTACCTTTGATTTTTTTCATAGCGTATTTCCTTTGGAATTAAAAAAACATATATATAATTAACATTTCATATGGTTATATTACAAGAATATTTTATAAAGCAGAAAGCAAGTATCGACAGTGCAGTAAAAGCAGAAAAAATAATTTTATTGTGCTGTAAAATAGTTAAATATCATGCAGATACGCCGAAAGAATTTATTAATTTCTTGACATCAAAAATTTGGGATAAATAATAAAATAATAAAAGGTAATTGTTATAAAAATTAAAACCGGTTAAAAATAAGAGATGAGGATATGAATATCGGAGCTTCCATGAAAAACAATGAATATGAATCGGAAAAAACGAGCATACGAATGCGTGCCGAAGCAGCTTATGATCAAAAGAATAAAAGCCTGATAAATGATTCCGGCAAAGATACAGACTCGTTGATTTATGAACTTCAAGTTCACCAGATTGAGCTTGAAATGCAGAATGAGGAGCTTAAAAAGACCCAGGTCGAACTCGATAAAACATTAGATAAATATTTTGAACTCTACGATCTTGCTCCTGCCGGCTATTTAACTATGAATGCTAAAGGACTGATCGTTCAGGCAAATTTGACTATTGCGGCATTGCTGGAGCTTAGTAAAAAGCTTCTTGTCAGAGTTCTCTTTTCACAATTTGTTCTTCCCGACTCTCAGGATCAGTACTACCTGCTTTTAAATAAGGTTATAAACACCGGGAAAGAACAGACCGGCGAACTGCACATGAAAAATAACGGGCCGGGCTTTTTTGCCAATTTATTTATGGTTCCGGTGCTTGATGACGATCAGGCGGTCTCCGAGATAAGAGTTGTTGTCACAGATATCACTAATATCAAAAATGCCCAATATAAGCAGAACAAGTCGGAAGATCATATACGTTATCTCAACCATCAATTGTTGAAGGCTCAGGAGAATGAGCGTCAGGCAATTTCTTCGCATCTGCACGAAAATGTGGCTCAGGACCTTGCTGCGATCAAGATGGGCTTCGAGAATCTCCTGAATGAAAAGAATGAATCGCTTCCGGATGCACAGCACGAGGCGGAAAGCCTGTTTGCCTTACTTAACCGCTGTATCGGTGCTGTGCGCGATCTATCCTATGAATTGTGGCCTCCGCTACTGGATCAGTTGGGTCTGGTTCAGGCTATTCGAAAACAATGCGCAATATTTTCAGAGAAAACCGGCCTGCCCATGTCGTTTTCAAGTTATGGTATGGAATACATTAAACTTGATCGAAATATACGGATCAGTTTATTCCGCATTGTCCAGGAAGGGCTTCACAACATTCGGCAACATGCTCTCGCCAAAAATGTTGAAGTGGAATTGATTTGCTCCGGTTTGGCAATACTGCTCAATATATTTGATAACGGAATCGGTTTTGACACAGTTGATGAGCAGTCCAGAGAAGCGGCCTTTGGAATAGGGCTGCAGTATATGAAGGAAAGGGCGGCATCTATCGGCGGAGATATGAGAATTATTTCCAAACCGGGTGCCGGTTGCAAAATAACTGTAGAAATACCCCTGAAGCTTAACAGTGAACGGTTATAGTGGTTTTCATAAGCATGTTTTTTACGCAAAGAAGGAGGAACTTCTTTGCGGTGTGGCGGCATAAACGGCCCGGAAAAAGTTAATGTCCATGATTTTGAAAACAAAAACTCGGCAAGGTCGCTCCTTTTGCTATTTACGATCTGACACAAAACACCGGATTCATTAACCTGGGTACAGATGCTGACACATCCGCATTTGCTGTTGAAAGTATCCGGAAAATGTGAACTGGATGTAAATAAGTATCCCAAAGGCATACAGGTATCTGATGAAGATCTTTTAAAATTGAATATGAAGATGGATGATTTTCATGGAGAGAGGTATATAAACGGGAAACAACCGATACAGTTTGAGGGCATTGGCAATAACAATAAAAACGAGATAAATCTGGATAACAACAAGTTCACCGGGGTGCGTCGTTCTGCGCATCCGGTGCTACGACTTGTTGGCAGACTATTTTCTCGTATAGTGTCTCAGGAGCTATGTCAGCCCCATTCGGCCAAGAGATAGTACCACCTTCTATCGTTGCGTTCCTGAAAAAGGATTTATCCCGCAGAGGCTCAAAAACAGGACCTCTTCCCAAATATTCCGAAAAGTCCACGTTACCACTTTTGCCATCGTCAAAAACGATACGAAAGACAAAATCTCCTCTATACTCAATTTTTGTTACATCATTCATGTTCCACACGGTTCACCTCATTCTAAAGGAGTAATCTTCTTTATTGCTTTACCAGCCCTTGCCAACTCCCAATCCTCTTTAAGATCATCAAGGCGTAAGTCGATCCACTCTCTCACGAGCCTTGTCGCCGTCTTCGAATTCAAAGCCCCCTTCATGACATTGCCGTTAAAATCGAAAACTGCCTTGTTACCCTGATACTCAGCATGAAAATGTGGCGGATCATGTTCATCGAAAAACATTCTAATAATAATTCCGAAGAATCTGCAAATCTCTGGCATGGTTCATCATTCCTCCATTTACTGTCAACTATTGATTCTACAGTTCTGAAGATCTCCACACACAGGAAGATGTCCATAAAGATTAAAAAATTATCCTAATTATCGTGGGCATTCAGCAATCAGTTAAATTAACTTGGAATTATATAATCTATTGGTAGATTATTTGCAATAATATATTTTTATCAGGGTGAAATCGTGAGGTTCTGTCTGAAGGCGAAAAGGCAAAGCGGAGCGGAAGGTGAGCCGCAGGCGAAAGCGGCTGAAAGGAGCGGCCAACCCAGAGTGCAAAGCTATGAGCCACGCCTGTCCTGGACCTGATCCGGGAAACAGAAACAACATATAAGGCCCAGGATTCGGGAGATAGGGTAAATACTGCGGTTGTGTAGCGAAAGTTCACCTTGTTGAATAGGGTTCCCGCCGGGAAATTCAACAGGGTGAACTTTCTTATCCTGGGAGATCTGTCTGAAATAGCGTTTGTTTGGGCTATGGAAGTCTCAGACTGAGGCCCATCCTAATCAGTATATTCTATTCTCCATTGACGTGCCATAAAATCACTCTATTTATCAAAACATAATCACTATTCAATGTTTGACACTATTCCCTTAAACGTCCCGCTTTCATGCCAGCCATGGCTTGAAATTGCGGCTGACGGCTTGCTGATTTTATCACTCCGCCCTATCTTTTTTAACAGGGGGGTTCTCTTGACGAACCCTTTAATGGGTGACCCCATTACGCCTCAATATTGATAGAAACTTAAAAACCTAACTGCGTCCCGATTATTCCCTTTAAAAAAGAAGTAACACCGAAAAAGAGCATAAAATCAAAACAACTTAGGGCTGGTTGGGATAACGGTTATCTCATGAACGTCCTGGCAGGTTGATTTCCAAATGCGGTTACCCTGAAACTAATCAGCTCAAGCTTGACAATTCTTACGCCGTTATATACATATTTTGAAGAGTTGTGTCGTCGGATGAAGGTAGGATGGGGTAACATTTTATTTTGGAAACGGACGATCGAAAATTCACTCGGATGAGATTCCCGAACAGGATATCCAGGAAGTCGGCGGTTGTGTGTCTGGTGGCCGGCTTTCTGATCTTCCTGGGATTATCATTCTACTATCTCTACAATTCTCCGGTTGTGGGTGCATCTTTTTCCTGGGATGATTCTGAACAACATTACCAGGTTGCCTCTTCTGAACCCTGGAGTCCGTTGCACACCGGGGATACGGTAACGGCGATCGGGGATCTCCAAATCAGCTTTCCGCACCTGCTGACGGACAACATCCATCTTCACAGCAAAAACGAGCTCTTTTCGTGGCTCGATGCCAAACAGCAGATTTTCCGGGTGCTAAATCAACAGTCGGTTGCTTTTTGCGTGATACGTAACGGCAAAGAGACAGAAGTGCGTCTTACCCCGAGAAAAGCAAAGATGTCTTTTGTCTCCAACTGGGTCTTTTTACATGTCATTGCGGGCATCGTCTTCTTCCTGATCGGCCTCATTTTGTTTTATCAAAAGGAAGCGGGGGAAGAATCCTCTATTTTTCTTGCCATGTCCCTGCTCATAATGCTCGTTTTCATCTCCAACGCAACATCCCTCATGGCAGAAATTGTCTATCAGCCGTGCTATTTGAGACTCATGAACCTCGCCAATATCGTGAGCCTCCCTCTGGGGAATGCTGTTCTTTTCCATCTTTCGTTATACCTGCCCCACAGGAAGCGGCTGATCACGCGATTCCCCCGGCTTATTTTGTTCTTCTATGCCGTCTGTATCGCAATTGTCGTTTCCCTATATATCGGAACGATTAATTTTCTTGTCGGGCTTCTCGCAACCATGACTTTAGCGGCAGTGATCCATGGGTATCTTGCCTACAGGAGTCCTCTGGAGCGGCAGCAGATGAAATGGGTCTTTACAGGTTTCCTGTTCGGTCTTGGGCCATGGGTTCTGTTGAACGGGATTCCCCTGTTGATCACGGGTCGCAGGCTTGTTGACGACACGATCACAGGGGTGTGTGTCGCCTTTATTCCGCTGTCCATGGCCCTGGCCATCCGGAAATACCGTTTGATGGGCATAGACGCCTTTCTGGAAGGAACCTTCGTCTATGCAGTCACCATCCTGCTGTTGTTTGTGGCAGATCTGGGTATTTTCAGCCTGATCGGCATTCGATTCGACAACCATGATCCCATCAATAACATGTTTTTCCATCCCATTCTGATCATAGCCCTGTATGTGGTTTTCAGAGACCAGATCAGACGTATCCTCAGAAAGGTTTTCAAGAGGATTCCTTTAAGCGAAGCAGACACGATAGCGATGCTCAACAGCAGAGCCGCCGGCCGGGAAGCCGAGGAAATCCTGCATGCGCTCGGTCATGTAGTGAAGGAAGCCTTTCGTCTGGAAACTTTTTTGATGATCGGAAAAGGCGCTCCCGGAGCTGGGGCGCTTTTTCCGTATTTTTACGACCGAACCGAAGTGATCAATCTTTGGGAGAACCCTCGATTATCCCGTCTTACCGCTCAGGGCTTCTATATGGCACTGGTGGTCGCAACCGGCGACAAAAAAGAAACGCATACGCTTTTTCTGCTGGGAGCCGTTTCCGGAAAATATTTCTATTCCAGGCGCGACCTGGCCGTTCTCAATGCCCTGCTTGTTCAGGTGCAGACGCTCCATGAAAATGCCGTTCTTCACGAAAAAATGATTACCGAGTATAATACCCGGCTCATGGAAGAACGGCGGCATGCCAGGGAAAAGGAAATCATGCTCAAAGACCTCCACGACGGCATCGGGGGCATCACGGCCAACATCCATCTGCTCTCTGAAATGGCCCGTGAAAATCCGTCTTTTGCAGACGCAAAATCGGCGCTTTCAACAGTGTCTGCGCTGTCTAAGGAAGGCCTCTCGGAGATCAACAGCTTCCTTTTGAGTCTTGATCCGGAGGAAGCGACATACGAAACGCTGATTGCGGAATTTCAACACTCGAGCAACACACTGATTGCGCTCCACGAAATACACTTCCACCTGCAAAACCATGGCGGGGAGCTAACGGATTTTCCTATAGCCAGAATGTCAAAAGCATTGAAGGGTTTTTAGCAAAATCGCTTTTGTTTCCGGATACCGGATCAAGTCCGGCATGACGGTTTGGGTGTTTCGCAAAACTATTAAATGGTATATTAATTTCAAAGGCGTAAGAACCAAGGGAAAAAATAGATCATAAGCTATTAAATTCGTAAGCAAAAGACCATACAGAAGATAGTGACCTCCAGGCTTCAAAGTAATCTTTGGTAGGCACTTGAAGTCTCATGAACTTATCAGCTTAAGAACTTAAGAGCTATTTTTTTATTTTTGAACTATCTTTGTTATGACTTCAACAATTTCAGGATTAGCCAGAGTCATCACGTCATCTACATCTTTTTTGTTTGAAATTGCGCTTAGCACCCGCCGCATTATTTTTCCCGAACGGGTTTTCGGCATGTCAGGAACAAGCCATACATTTCTAGGTTTTGCTATAGACCCAATTTCTGCAGAAAGTGCATTTGAAATCTTTTTTGCAAGTTCATCACTTGGCAGGATACCTGATTTCAATGCAGCATATAAATCAGGCACTTTGCCCTTAATATCATCATTTACCGGAACAACCGCAGCTTCAGCAACTTCAAATACAGTAAGAGCTGCAGATTCAAGCTCTTTTGTTCCAAGCCTGTGCCCGGATACATTAATCACATCATCCATTCTGCCCAATATACGGTAGTAACCATCAGGAGCATCTACTGCGGCATCTCCTGAAATATAAGGCCAATCCCGCCAGTCTTTACTGTCTTTATTCTTGCAATACTTTGCATAGTATGTACTGACATATCTGTCGCGATTACCCCATATTGTCTGAAAAGCACCGGGCCATGGATTTTGTATGCATATATTTCCGGCTTTTCCCGCTCCTTCGGGAAGTACATTCCCATCTTCATCATAGATAATCGGATGAATTCCAGGCATACCCGGTCCTGCGCTTCCCGGCTTCATTGGTTTTATAGCCGGTAACGTACTGCATAAGAAACCCCCGGTTTCTGTCTGCCACCAGGTGTCTACAATTACAGCCTTACCTTTTCCCACAACATTGTAATACCATTTCCACACTTCAGGTTCTATGGGCTCGCCTACGCTTGTCATATGCTTAAATTCATAATTATACTTTGCCGGTTCATCAGGACCGACCTTTCTCAAAGTGCGAATTAGAGTAGGAGCAGTATGAAATATGTTTACGTCAAGATCCTGGGCTATTCTCCAGCACCGTCCGGGATCGGGATAAGTCGGTACGCCTTCATAAATAACCGTTGAAGCACACAAGGCAAGAGGTCCGTAAACAATATAAGAATGCCCGGTGATCCAGCCGATATCGGCCATGCACCAGTAAACATCTTCGGGATGAATATCCTGGACATATTTGGATGTACCGGCAGCATATGCAAGAAATCCTCCGGTACTGTGCTGGCATCCTTTGGGTTTGCCTGTTGTCCCACTTGTATACATAAGAAACAAAGGCGCTTCAGCAGGCATTGGTACCGGTTCTATTCTTTTACCGTAATATTTCTTTAAAAGATCATTTACGAAAAAATCGCGTCCGTTAATCATAGGAAAAGACGAGGAGTACTTACCCGGATATCGCTGCCACACAAGAACTTTATCAACAATCTGTCCTTCTTTTCCGGCTGCTTCAACTGCTATATCAGCTTTTTCCTTGTGGTCAATAAGAGCCCCTCCTCTGTAATAAGAATCAATAGTAATCAATACACGGCTTCCCGAATCAACTACCCTGTCCGCAGCAGCCCTGCCGCTGAATCCGCCGAAAACTTCCGAATGAATAACCCCCAACCTTGCGCAGGCAAGCATTGTAATGGGAAGTTCTGCTGTCATAGGCATATGAAGCGTTACTCTGTCTCCTGCTTTCAGGCCTGCAAAATCCTGCAAAAGCGCTGCAACTTCATTAACACGGACATATAATTCCTGATATGTGATGTGCTCAACTTTTTCATTTTCCAGTTCAGGTACAAAATGAATAGCTGTTTTGTTTTTATTTTTCGGCAAATGTCTGTCAATGCAATTATAGCTGGCATTTATTTTTGCTCCTGTAAACCATTTCCAGCAAGGGGCATCACTTGTATCAAGAATTGTGTGCCAGTATTCATACCAATCAAGAAGATCCGCATATTCTTTGTAACAGTTCGGAAAATTGTCGAGACTGAAACGATCATAAATTTTTTCATCGGTCATATTCGCCTGGGCAATAAATTTTGTGGAAGGGTAATAATATTCTTCTTCCTGCCAATGTACAGCTATCTGGGCTTCCGATGTTTCCAAAGCTTCTTTTCCTGTCATGTTTCACTCCTTTTTTTTATATGGAAAGTTAAAGTTCATTCTATAAAGCATTTCCTGCATGGAGCATAACCTTCCCAAAAAGCATCCCACTTTTTGCTAAAGTATTTAACATTTATTTTGCTTATTTTATTGGCAAACCCGCATTTTTTATAATGAAATCTTTTAGACCTTTTATTTGCGATATACTCGCTGTTGCTTTCTTCCCAGTTTTGCCATATTCCTTTTTTAAAGCTCATGGCGTTTTGCTGCGATTTTAATAAAAGTTGCTCATACTTTAAATTTGGCGGGCTTGGCAGGCAATAAGCAAAACCTTTATTAATAATTTCATTATTTACAAAAGTGCCGTCAGGTAAAAAAACATAGGCAAGCGCCCGGCCATACCGATCGTTCTTTTCAGCATCAAATTCCAAACGTACCTTTTTTAAATAAACCATTTCTTTATTCAATTCCTTTGATTTGTAGGCGTAAGGTTCCGCTTTAATTTCTTTATGATCAACTTCCGGTGCATTTATGCCGGCATAGCGAATTTTTCTGCCGTCTTTTAAAACAATAGTATCTCCGTCATCCACCCATTTTACTTCATAAAACTCATAGCCGTATGCATAATTGCCGGCACATAGAATCAGCAAAAGAAAAGATAGAATAACATAATAATATGTTTTCAAAGTTCTTGCCATTATATATTTTTCCTTTGAAAGGATATGTGAGTAATGTTATTAAATTTTTTAAGGCTTGATAACGCTTGTCTGTAATTTGTCTATGTTTTTAATAATAACAGCTGTTCAAATATATAAAAAGATATATTTAAAATAAATAACAGGAATTTCTTAATGAATAATACTATCTCATCAGGCACCCGCTTTCTTTCAGTTATGAGTTTGAATCTCAGATTCGGTTTAGCTGAAGATGGACCGAACAATTGGATACACCGTAAAATTTCCTTCATGCCTCTTTTGTCAACTTTTGAAAATGACTTTTACGCCTTTCAGGAGGCTAATGATTTCCAGATAGACTTTTTATCGGATCTGTTGCCCGATTATAATTATATCGGACGAAGGCAGCCGGCTCCGGCTTATTGGCAACATAATATAATCTTCTACAATAAGAGCTGGAAATGTGTATACTGTAATCATTTTTATTTAAGCTCAACACCTAACATGCCAAGCCGATTTCGTGGAAGCAAATGGCCACGGCAATGTACGCTGGGCATCTTCAATAATGGGCTGCAAAATTTAATTATTGTAAATACCCATTTTGATTTTAGCTCTGATGTCCAGGTAAAAAGTGCTAAATTGATAAGAAAAAGGTTGCGCCGTCATTCAAAAAAAGGGCCGATCATTCTTATGGGCGATTTCAATGCAACACCGGATAGTGGATGCTATAATGAATTTACTTCAAAAGTTGATGCATACCCGAAATTTTTTGATGCGTTTAACAATTCAGCTATTAGAACCTGTCATAGATTTTCCGGAAAAAATAAAGGTGAAGCTATTGACTGGATTTTATATAGCGGAAACTTAATAATTGATAATTCACAAGTAATCACAAGTAAATTTTCGGGTCGATATCCATCCGATCATTATCCGCTGATAGCAAGTTTTGTTTTCCCTTCTCCCATTTAATTTGGAGAAATAAAAGCAGTGTTTCACTTGAATTCCGGAACCCTTGGCTCCTCTATTTGCTTTCCAGTCCGCAATGCAATGCTGCACTTTTATCCAGCATTGCAGGCAATCCCCCGTATTTTTCCGGAATGAATCCTGTTGTTTTTTCCCAGACCTCATCATCTTCCATACAAAAATAGACAAGTACATCAGGCGCAATTTCTTTTATCCACTCAACCATCTTTTTGTAAATATCAATTCTTAGCGGTTTAAAATATCTCATTTTACCGTCAAGACCGGTGATAAATTCGCCATAAGCGATTTTTGAAACGGAGAATCTTTCTTTTATTATATTTTTAAGAGCAGGGATAAATCGAAATGTACCTATACTTATCCATACAATATTATCAGATGAAACATAATCAAAGATTTTTCGGATAACTTCTTTGTACTCTTTTTCACACCCATCATATATAATCACAGGATCAAAATGAAAAGATAAAGGATAACCCCACAATTCACATTTTGCAGCAGCTTCAAGCCTTGCGTTAAGTGATGATGTACGGCGTTCTTCCTCCCTGATAATTTTTTCCGTATTTAATGACCATGAAATTATAGTCTTTCTGTTGTGGCGAAGACCTTCCAAAAGATCAATATCGGTGGTTTTGGTTTTAAGCTCAAGAACCGCTCTATTCTGCTCAGAGAACTGCGTTACCAGAATGCCGGACAGATCTGTCAGTTTTTCCCATATCATGCTGTCTGTATACTCTCCGGTTCCAACTCTGGAGATGTTTGTGTTTTCAAAAAGCTGTTTCGTTTCTCTTATCATATCTTCATGATTAACGAAAAACTGCAGAACCGGAGGATGAAAGTACGACTGAAGTATGCAATATGAACAGTCCATACTGCAAAAAGTTCCGATATGTAAAATCTTATAACCGCAGCATGTATAGCAGCTTGTTCCCGGACAATCCCTGATGAAAGCGCCTTTATTTTTTGTTACAAAAAGAGTTTCTTTGGCAATTTGAATGGGATGTTCACAAGCCGTAATAAAATCATATACCCGGTTAGAAGTATTTACAGTTTCATATTGCATATTTAAACGTGACAATATGGATCTCGTTGCAGGAAAGTCTATTACGCTCTTATCTACAAAAAGTTTTGATATTTTCAAAAGCCCCCTGCCCTTCCACGCATCACAGACCTAACGGCATCCACAACCATGCCTGCACCTGGTTTATAAAATTTTTCCTGAGGCGGTGAAAAAGGTACGGGAATATCAGGAGCAGCAACCCTTTTGATGTGTGCTTTCAGAAACTCAAAAGCATCCTCGGCAACTATTGCAGCAATCTCCGCTCCAAAACCTCCAAATTTTGTTGCATCATGCAAAACCACAAGCCTGCCGGTTTTTTTAACCGAGTTTAAGAGACAATCTCTGTCCAGCGGAACAAGACTTCTTAAATCTATTACTTCTGCAGAAATATTCTCTTTTGATAAAATACTTGCTGCTTCGATTGCAGTAAATATTGCTCCGCCATAAGAAACAATAGTGCAGTCATCACCTGACATGGCTATTCTGGCTTTTCCAAGAGGCACGCGATAATCACCTTCAGGAACCTCGCCTTTTGCCCAATAAAGTCCCATTTCTTCAATCACAATCACAGGGTTTGGATCAAATATAGCGCTTAACAGCATACCCTTTGCATCTTCAGCAGTAGAAGGAAAAACTACCTTAAGCCCCGGACTATGGGCAAGCCATGCTTCCAGATTGTGTGAATGCTGGCAACCGGCAGCAAAATTCACACCGGCCTTAATCCTTACTGTTAAAGGAAAAGACGATTTCCCGCCGCTTAAATATCGTAATTTGCCTGCGTGATTGACAAGCATATCCGTTGCCAGCGTAATAAAGGGCAAAAACATGATTTCAACAACCGGATGCAGCCCCATGCATGAAGCTCCTACGGCCAGTCCTGCTATAGCCGCCTCGCTTACCGGGGTATCTTTTACCCTTTTTGGTCCATATTTTTCAAGAAGGCCGTGGCTCGGCATGTTGGGATCGTAATGAATCGAAACTCCGATTCCTTCTCCTGCAAGAAAAACAGATTCATCCATGGTCATTGCCAGATCAAGAGCATTATTTACTGCCTGTCCAAATGATAATTGTGCCATCATAAACCTCCTGTTTTAAACCCAAATGTCATTTAATGCTTCTTTGGCAAGTGGTAATGGGCTTTTATCTGCAAAAGCAACAGCTTCTTCAACCATAACCATACAATTTGTCTCAATAGTCTGAAGTTCATCTTCTGTGACTATACTATCTTGTATCATCTTTTTTCTCAAACTTCCGACAGGACACTTTTTTGCCCAGAAATCCAATTCATCTTTTTCTACATAATGCTGATGGTCATTTTCGCCATGTCCGCGCATTCTGTATGTCTTTGCCTCAATCAGCGCAGGCCCTTTACCATTTCGGCAATGATCAGCCATAGATACGGATAGAGCATATACTTTTTCAACATCATTGCCATCCACATACTCACCGGGCATACCATAGGCAATTCCACGTTGAGCGATATCCCCTATCGGGCAATGTTGCGCATAGCTCTGTGCGCCAGCCCAGCAATTATTCTCACATACAAACAGAAGAGGCAGTTTCCACAAAGCTGCCAGGTTCATTGCCTCATGCACACTGCCCTCGGCGGCAGCTCCGTCACCGAAAAAAACAACAGTAATATTCGGCTCATCTCTGTATTGCTGAGCAAAAGCAGCTCCAGCGGCCAAAGGCGGTCCGGCTCCGACTACAGTTGATGTCATAAGAGCATTTACTTCCGGCACTGCCAAATGCAGGGTTCCGGACTTGCCTTTATTTACACCACCTGCCTTGCCCATTATTTCAGCCATAAGATACCTTGGATCCGCTCCTTTCGCCAGAAGATGGCCATGGCTTCGGTGATTGCTGACAATCACATCCTCGGTACTCAAAGCCTCTATGATTCCTACGGCGACCGCTTCCTGACCATTGGAAAGGATTTGCATACCTGCAATCCTTCCCTGTTCCTTTGCAAGCTCTATAATACGCTCCTCAAATTTTCGTATCAGAACCATCTTTTCGTACATAGCCTTTAAACGGACCGCATTTGCCTGTGGCTCCATAACGGACCTCCTTTTTCCATATAATTCTATTGTTATTTTTTAGTGTAATGCTTCGCAAAAAGCTGTAAATTATCAGTATTTAGCATTGGTTTTCCCTGCCAAACCAAAGCCATATAAAGGATTTGTCTATAAGGTATTTTTTGGCTATTTTACTAAATTGCCTGATATCTGTCCAGCGGTTTATAGCGACATATCAGGGTATAGGAAAATTTGCCTTGTTTGTCAAGGTTATATGATATATGCAGTATCTTTGAATAGATCATACTGGCTCAGAAAATAATGCATTAATGGTACAGGGGTTTTGGCTGCTTTGCGGCCTGCTTGAACATATGTCAGAAATAACAACAGGAATATCAAAAAATGAAATTTGGAATTACCGGTCTTTCAGGATCTGGAAAATCAACAATATTTGAGGCCCTTACTCAAATTGTTTTAGGCGAAAAACATAAAACGGAAAACTGCATGGGAACAATTGATGTGCCTGATATAAGAGTAGGTATTTTATCAGATATGTATAAACCCAAAAAAACCATTTATGCAAAAATAGAATATTTTTTACCGGCAGTTCACAATCAGAAAAGTGAGATAAAAAAAGATCAGAATATCTGGACGTTTGTCAGAGACTGTGATGCGCTTATACATGTTGTAAGAAATTTTGCAGAATACGGGCAGGAACCCTCAACACCTCATAAAGACTTTCTCCAGCTTGACCAGGATATTATTCTTGCAGACTATATTACTGTTGAAAAACGAATAGAAAGAATCGAAGCCGATAAAAAAAGAGGAAAAAAAATTGATAAAGAAGAGAGTGACCTTCTTCCCGTCTGCCATAAGAATCTTGAAGATGGAATACCTTTAAGAAGAATACCGGAAATAGCATCTGCTCAGGCATTAAAAGGATTTGCTTTCATATCGGCAAAACCCATGCTTGTGTTATTTAATAACAATGACGAGAATGCAAAGTTTCCCGATTGTCAGGATCTTATGGAAAAAGAAGAATGTATGATTATCAGAGGAAAGCTGGAGCAGGAGCTTTCACATATGAGCGCTGAAGAGGTAGGCGATTTTCTTTCCGAATACGATATTAAAGAAGCTGCAAGAGAAAGGGTAATAAAAAAATCATATGAACTTTTAGGACTTATTTCTTTTTTTACGGTAGGCGAAGATGAGGTGCGGGCTTGGACTATCAAAAAAGGAACAAGTGCTCTTGATGCTGCCGAAGTAATTCATTCCGATATAAAAAAAGGATTTATCAGAGCCGAGGTTCTTGCATATGATGATCTGATGGATGCCAAAACATATAACGAGGCAAGAAAAAAAGGAACTGTAAGACTTGAAGGCAAAACTTACTGCGTTAATGATGGAGATATCATAAACTTCAGGTTTAACGTATGATGATTCAGATGGGATTTATTTTATAACCTGAGATTTTATCAACATCATCAGTGATTTCGTTTAGTATTTTTTCAGTTTTGATTCTAAGTTTTTCCATTTCGTCTTCTGAAATATCTTTTTCAATCTTAATAGGCTTATGAAATTCAATATACATCGTGCTGAAAGGATAAGGAATAATCGTTTTATCCCAGGCTTTGTGAAAAGTAATGACCTTTGTACCGGAACAAGCCATTGGGATAAAATACGACCCGGTACTTTTGGCAAGAACAAGCAAGCCTTTTTTTAATATACGGGCAGGGCCTTTAGGCCCGTCAACAGCTGTGCCGCAAAATATCGGTTTTCCTCCCGCCTTTTTAATAAAGGCAATAATGGCGCGAAGAGCATCTCTTCCGCCTTTTGAGGAAGAACCACGGGCGGTTGCATATCCCAATCGTTTCCCTACCATGGAAATAAGCTCGCCGTCTTTGCTGCGGCTTACCATTATTATGCCATTTTTTATTTTTCTGAAAAAATAAAAAACAAATATTATATGCCTGTGCCACGTACCTAAAATAACATTTCCTTTATCATTATTGTGTACAAAATATTCTTCATAGATATCTTTGTTTATGATTTTTACACGAACTGTTCCAAACCAAAGCTGTATAAACCATGAAGCAATAAGGGAAAGAAGAGAAAGTTTAAAGCGTTCCGTCAAGGTTAAGTCTTTTATGAATTCAGCCATGTTTTCTACAAAAGTTCATATGGTTTTAAATTAAAAAATGGGTAGTGTATAATATTTTGTGTAAATTTTAAAAGGGTATAAAAAAGGGCGCTTTTCCTTTAAAAGGGTTTTAGGCAAAAACACCAAAAAAAGGGAGAAGCACCCATGAAAGTGGAAATTAGTGTACCAGAGGTTGTGAGCATTTTCAAGGAAATCCAGCAGAAACCGGGGAATATTTTTGAGATGATCCGCGTAGAGATCAAAGAGAGCGTTGGTCAATATCTGACCAAACTGATGGATTTGGAGCGCACCGAATTTCTTGGGCGGCAATGGTATGAGCATGCTCAAGGAGATGTGAATCATCGCAATGG
>NZ_JBAMMY010000048.1:0-5795 GCF_051233685.1 Desulfobacterium sp. N47 | reverse complement strand
CCTTAACAAAGAATTTAAACGCAGAACAAAACCGATGGAGATCGTAGCCGGGGAGAACGCCTGCTATACTCTCCTGGCATTTATCTGTCTTAAAATGGAGTTACACTGGAAATCAAACCCTATCGGAAAAGTGCGTAAGAGTCTGCCATTCTTTCAAAAACCGGCTGATAAAAATTTTACACAAAAAACTTGACAGTACCGTCTTATCCTTACCTTTTATAAGAATAAGATGTTTTTCAATATCCATTTTTATGCCTCAAATACATCACAACCTGCTTAATTTCAAGATGTTAAAAAAAATAAGATATCATTTTTTGATGATAGAAGGTAAATTGTCACAAGATTTCATGTAAATCCAGTCGGTTTCCTTCGTCATGGAAAAAGAATTTAAAAACAAAAAGATTATAAGCCGGTTATAAGCATAAGGACATAAATTGTTATAAAATTTAGTATTCGCATAAACTGTTTGAGATAAAGCTTCATGGTAAATTTCATCTGTGAGAAAGTTATAAATATTTAGCCTATATGCTTATATCATTAATTCTGGTAAATTGTTGTATAAGTTGGCATACTGATATAAAATTTGGCGGTTCAATAAATTTTTTCACATTTAAATCAGCAGGGAAAAAAGATGAAAAGAATATGCACCATACTCTTTTTTATGGTTTTCTGGCTTAATCTCCTGACTGCCCTTAACACACAGGCAGATGATACTATCATAAAAATCGGTGTTTTGGCAAAAAGGGGACATGAGCAATGCCTTATGGAATGGGTGCCTACGGCAGAGTATCTGTCGGAAAAAATTTCCGGCAGGCAGTTCATAATTATACCGCTTGATCACAATCAAATTTACTCTTCTGTTGAAAAAAAAGAAGTCGATTTTATTCTCGCTAACTCATCTTTTTATGTGGAACTGGAATACCGGTATGGAGTAAACCGTATCGCCACATTAAAAAATAACTGTAACGGCAGCTTTTATTCCAGATATTGGGGGGTAATTTTCTGGAAGGCAGATCGGAGTGACATACGACAGCTCAATGATCTAAAAGGTAAAACCTTCATGGCTACAGCGGAAGGCTCTTTTGGGGGATGGAGGATGGCTTGGCGTGAATTGAAAGAAAAAGGGATAGATCCGTACAGCGATTTTAAAGATCTTAAATTTATCGGCACACAAGATGCTGTCGTTTACGCGGTTAGAGACGGCGTCGTTGATGCCGGGACAGTAAGGGCGGATACATTCATAGAAATGCATGCTGAAGGAAAGATCGATCTTAAAAACTTTTATGTGCCTCATGAACACGGCGAGAAGACTGTAGATTGCCCGCCATTTCCTCATTCAACCCGGGGATATCCGGAATGGCCCATGGCAAAAACCAAACAGACTCCGGATGAACTGGCTGAAAAGGTTATGGTTGCTCTTATTAATATGCCACCTGACTCCGCGGCTGCAATTGCGGGAAAATGTTCCGGATGGACAATCCCTAAAGACTATCAGAGCGTACATGAATGTTTAAAAGAGCTTCGCGTTGGTCCGTATAAGGATTATGGCAAGATAACCATTACAGATGTTGTTAAAAATTATGGTTACTGGATAGCGGTTCTAACAATTCTGCTGCTTATCATGGCTGCATCCATAGTCATGATTTTTAATCTGAATCGAAGAATTAAAGCATCCCATATTAAGCTGGAGTTAGAGCTTAATGAACGGAAAAGACTGGAAAACATACAAAAAGAAAGTGAACTTAAATTTAAAGTCCTTTATAACCATACCTTTCAACTAATGGGTTTGATGGCGCCTGATGGTATAATGCTGAGCGTCAACGAAGCGGCACTGGAATCAACAGGAACTAAAGAGTCTGATATTGTTGAAAAATTATTCTGGGATGCGCCCTGGTTCTCATATTCAGAGGAAGTGAAAGAAATGGTGCGTGATAGTGTAATAAAAGCGGCAGCAGGGCAGTTTATTCGATTTGAGACTCAAATACACCTTAAAAACAACATATTACAGGATATAGACTATTCTATTAAGCCGGTTGAAGATGAATCAGGAAATGCGATTATGTTGATCGCAGAGGGCCGTGACATAACCAATATGAAAAGGCTGGAAAAAGAATTGATAAAAGCAAAGGAGAAAGCTGAGGTGGCAACCGGTGCAAAAGATGAATTTCTGGCCAATATGAGTCATGAAATTCGTACCCCGATGAATGGAATTATTGCAGCATCCGAGCTTTTATCAAACGAAGATATATCTGACAAGGCTAAACATTATCTGCGTATCATAACTACTTCAGCGTATTCTCTTCTTGAAATTATTAACGATATTCTGGATGTATCAAAGATAGAAGCAGGAAAGCTTGATCTGGAGATACGCGACTTTAAAATTGAAGATGTCATAGACAAGCTCGTAAATATGTTTTTCCACAGGACATCTAAAAAATTTATTGAATTACTTGTGGATATTGATCCTGAAATTCCCAGAGCTCTTAGAGGCGATGAGCTGCGTCTGTATCAAATTCTTGTTAATCTGGTAAGCAATGCCGTTAAATTTACAAAAAAAGGCGGTATAATTATTGTGGGTGTAAAAGAGCTTGAGAACAGATCAGCAGAATCAGGCGAGGTAAAACTCCGGTTTTTTATTAAAGACACAGGCATAGGGATTGCGCATGAAAATATTGAAAAGATTTTTGAGCCTTTCAGCCAGGCTGATGCATCAACAACAAGAAATTACGGCGGAACAGGGCTGGGCCTTTGCATCTGCAAACAGCTTGTGGAGATGATGGGTGGTGAAATCCGGGTGGAAAGCGAACCGGAGAAAGGGAGTACTTTCAGTTTTACAGCAATTTTTCACAGACAGCCGAAAAAAACAGAGCGAGAATTTATACCACCTCATGGTCTTCAGGGTTTAAATGTTTTAGTGGTTGATGATTGTAAAGACAGCCAAAATATAATGGAAAAAATGCTTGAGTCATTTGGCTTTAAAGTTGAATCCATATCTTCGGCCCAGGCTTCTCTGCAAAGGTTAAGAGAAGACGAAACCAGAGAAAATCCCATAGACCTTGTTATGATGGACTGGCTTATGCCTGGGCTGGACGGTATAGAAGCCTCCAGTATCATAAGGGATGATTTAAAGCTTAATGTCCCTATAATTATGATGACGGCTTTTGGAAATGAAACCCAGATGCTTTATGCTGAAAAAGTGGGCGTAAACGGTTTTTTAACCAAGCCGATATGCCAGTCGACCCTTTTTGATGCAATCATGGATGCCTTTGGGAAAAAAAGAGCTAAAAGCCTGAAGGAGAAAAAGCATATTACAACGAGAGTTTCTATTCACAAGAAGCGCCTCAAAGGGTTCAGGGTGCTTGTGGCTGAAGATAATATTACCAATCAGGAGATTGCTCTGGCAATTCTGGAAGAAGCCGGACTTGTTGTAAAGATAGTTAATAACGGAAAAGAAGCTGTGGATGCTGTACGTGAATCTCAATTTGACGCCCTTCTTATGGATATACAGATGCCTGTTATGGACGGATATGAAGCCACGAGACAGATAAGAAAGGATGCTGAATTTAAAGATCTTCCAATAATTGCCATGACGGCCCATGCCATGAAGGGAGATGAAGAAGAATGTCTGAAAGCCGGCATGAACGGTTATATCCCCAAACCCGTCAGCCAGGACATGTTGTTCAATGTCTTGTGGAGAGAGCTTAAAAACAGAGAGAAACCTGATATTGCAGATAAGGAAAAATCTGATTCAGGCGGAACAGAAACAAAAGTATCGGCCAGGGGATCTGATAAAAACGTTTTAGAAACAGGGCAGGGGATACTTCCGCCAGGCCTTCCCGGAATCAACATCAAAAAGGCGCTTGACGAACTTAAATTAGACGCTGCTGTTTTTAAACGCATTCTTGCTGGATTTTTAAGAAATAATCATGACACAATGGAAAAAATAAAAGATGCGTTTAAGGGAAAGGAACCGGATAGACTCTTGCGCCTGGCTCACACTATTAAAGGAAGCTCTGCCAATATAGGAGCCATGGAGTTGTCCGAAGCAGCTAAAAAACTGGAAGATGCAAGCAGGGATAAAAAACCGGAAAAAATCATGTCTGAATTAATAGATAAGCTTGAAGCAGCTTTGAATCAGGTTCTGGAATCGCTGAAAATTCTTGATGAAAATTCTGAAATCGTGTCTTATAAAAAGACAGATATAGATACTGCGCGGCTTAAGCCGATTTTAATAAAGCTTGGCAATGCGCTCAGATCTGCTGACCCTGAAAAGATAAATGAACAGATAAAAGCTGTTAAAGAGCAGCTTCATACTCCCGATGTTATTGACCTTGAAAACCATATAAATAATTATGATTATGATGAGGCTTTGGAAATACTTGGTAAAATAATTTTTTAAAAGACTTGCAAGGCGATCACTTATGCAAACAAAAAATTCTCTGGTTTTGGTTGTTGATGATAATTCAACAAATATAGATTTGCTGGTAAGTACCTTAAAGGCCGACTACAGGCTTGGCATAGCCAAAAATGGCTTTAAAGCTATCGATTATGCACTGGAATATCTGCCCGATTTGATTCTTCTCGATGTAATGATGCCTGAGATGAACGGGTATGAGGTATGTAAACGCTTAAAAGCCGAATCCAGTACAAAAAACATTCCGGTTATTTTTATTACAGCTCTAACAGAGACAGACCACAAAACCAAAGGGTTTGAAGTCGGCGGAGTGGATTATATCACAAAACCCTTTTATTCAGAGGAAGTAAAAGCAAGAGTAAAAACACATATTTCTCTTAAAAAAATGAGAGAAACATTAAACAATCAGAATATAGTTCTCGAAGAAAGGGTAAAGGAAAAAACAGCCGAGATTCAACAGATGCTTTCAGCTACTATTGAAACCATGGCTGTAATGGTTGATGTCAGGGATCCTTATACCGCAGGTCATCAGCGCCGTGTGGCTCAACTTGCATGCGCAATCGCCGAAAAGCTGTCTCTTTCAGAAGATATTATACATACAATTCAGATTGCGGGAGTTCTTCACGATATAGGGAAAATACGCATACCTATATCCATAATTAACAGACCTGGGGAACTGCTTGATGTTGAATTTCAAATGATCAAAATTCATCCTCAAGTCGGCTATGATATTTTAAAAAATATCCCTTCTCCCTGGCCCTTTGCAAAGGCAGTGCTGCAGCATCACGAAAAATTAGACGGTTCAGGTTATCCGGCCTGCTTAAAAGATGATGAAATTATGCTGGAAGCAAAGATACTGACCGTTGCAGACGTGGCTGAAGCAACCAGTTCTTACAGGCCTTACAGACCGGCGTTTGATATAGATTACGCTCTTGAAGAGCTTTTGAAAAATAAAGATAAATCATATTACGGAAAAGCAGTTGATGCCTGCATAGAGCTTTTTAGAAATAATAATTTCAGATTTGAGTAAAAGCATTTCTATTAAACCGTGACATAATTTATGTCAGGAAATATATATACTGTCCCTGGAAGTCTGCATTGACGCCTGTTTGATGAAATATTTTGCAGGTCCGAGTTTTCTGACTTCTTCGATTATATCATTCGCCACCTGTGCGAATTTTACTCCTTCAGCGGATGATATCCATGAAAAATGGATTCTTCCTGGTTCTATCCCCTGATATTTATAGTGGACCCCATGTCAAGACTGATTTTCATAAAAATTAAGCTACCAAAGGTCTCTGATATTTTCTCCGGGTTTAAGTTCTTTTTTCTTACAAAGTCCTTTTCAAAAGGTCCGCTATTGCCGGATAAATGAAAAATG
>NZ_JBAMMY010000046.1:0-1877 GCF_051233685.1 Desulfobacterium sp. N47 | reverse complement strand
GGCCTTCAAAAATTCTGAAACGATATCCGCCTTCAGCGCAAGTGGGTCAAGACTTACGCTTAATATCTTATGACAATGAGGGCATATAGACGTTTTGAACATTTTGGTTTTCCTTTATTATGTATTTTTTGTTTTATAACGAAAAGCTCACCGGGAGGCGCGCGTGCGCGCCGATCCGGTGTAGCGCCTCGTTAGGTGTGATTAACCGCCCTGAACTTCTACGACCAGATGCTCTAGGCGATACGGCTGTCTACTAAATGGACCAAACTTTTTTCTAAACGTATCTTTTTCATCATAGCCTATGAGCCTTTTAGTAAATTCCAATTGGCCAAATTCTAAACGAGATTTACCTTTCTCTATTACATATGTATAGCTCAAAGAATAGATTGCCGTTTCTGTCATCCTATCAGATTCAATGATATAACTGGTATGCAGAATAACAGGTATAGACCCACTCACAAACCAAGAAGCAATTTTGCTGAATTGGCTATCGAAGGCTTTTCTAATAGTGTCTATATTCCTTGAGTCAATTTGTATAAGCTTTAATCCATTTTTATTGGTTTTGACTTCTAAAAAGCCGCCACTGTCGTACACTGCCGCAAATTTTTCAAGTTCTTTTGGAAAAACAGCATTGACATTGATAATTACAGTGTCTGGTCGATGGGGGCTAAGTACATATGAATTACTTGGACTTTCTTGATTACATATCAGCACAATATGTCTCTTACTGTTGTAATCGCCGCGTGCAACATTCAACGATTCTGTTGAAGTAACACAACTCCTAAACGCAATAACAATTGCAGCGACCGATATAACAAATGAGGCATGTTTGTAAATTGATCGTATTATTAAAGTGTTCATATCGTTTCACCTAACGCTCCGCATAACCGGCTGGCAATGGAGCGCAGCGGAATTGCAAGTCCGAGTTGATGCGGTTGTTAGCACTATATATTTTCCGGTTTGTACTTCTCTAAACGATCCATGAGTTCGGGATTTCGGCTAAGAAGCATTTGGTATATAAAAGGCCAATATTCAGTGACATCATGATTACCTTGCATGTTTACGCGCATGAATTTAGCTGTTTTTAGGATTCGGTGATTCTTAAAGTCTTCAAAAAAAATTGGACTATCCACCTTGCACAATTTTGAAATTTCGGCAGCATAGCAATCACCGTCTCTCCATAGTGCTTGCCCGCGATCAATATCACCAGCTCTTATGAATATATCTGTGATACCTTTATAAGGTGAGGCACGATACATTAATAAGACATCACCTTCATTTGATCTCTTTGAAAGTGCCCATTTAAGCGTTTTTTTCTTGGAATCCAGGAACTCATACTGCTCCTTGATGACTGGCTGAATCCAGAACTTCTGCCCTTTCCCGTAAAAAGTTCTAAGTTCAAGAATTTTGAGGGTTCTTGGATAGTCTGGCCAGTCATGCTCCCAACATACGATCCAATCGCATTCTCTTTCATTGTGTTTGTGAGTGAGGAAATTGCGGCTTTTGTATTCAAATTCGATCTTGATTTCTACTTCTTTCCCATCACTTGACTTCTGATAGGCAATACAATCAGGAAAGCTGGCCCTGATCGCTTCAATACGTATGCGTAATTTTGGAGCTATTTCAGCAAACAAGAATACTACTCCCAATTCATTTACAGGGGCATAATGCATTGCCGCATTTTCTATCATTTCAGGCCTAGTTTTCATTTATTCCTTTGATCCCATTTCTAGTGCTAACGACGGAAATAACCCACGCCGCCGCCGGCCAAGGATAAAAAACGTAACTTACTCGGCGTTGGGTTCATTGATTTGTTATAAAACGATATCCGCCTTCAGCGCAAGTGGGTCAAGACTTACGCTTAATATCTTATGACA
>NZ_JBAMMY010000044.1:0-1349 GCF_051233685.1 Desulfobacterium sp. N47 | reverse complement strand
TTCATTGATTTGTTATAAAACGATATCCGCCTTCAGCGCAAGTGGGTCAAGACTTACGCTTAATATCTTATGACAATGAGGGCATATAGACGTTTTGAACATTTTGGTTTTCCTTTATTATGTATTTTTTGTTTTATAACGGCGCGCCTGACCAGCGGGCGCGGTTTTTAGCCCGTCTGCGTCCAGGCGCTTGTTAGCATAATCATTTTTTTGAACCAATAACGAGATTGTCAACCACTTTCAGAACCGACGTGTCCCAAGGGTAAGCCTCATTTCTCTTCATCCATTGTTCAGCCTTCGAATAAAATGTGGCATCGGAGGCAACTGGGATAAAAAATTGTGATATAATTTCCTTCATAAGGAGCCATTCGATTTCCAAATCGTTTCTTATGGTTGTATTTCCGCGTAAAAACCTAAGAGTATATTCACGATCGATAGGCGGTATGATATTGGGTAACATATGATGCATAACTTTTGAATTGCCAACAAGCGTAGTCCCGCTTGCCATTACCTTAACGCCACAAAATATTTCTTTTAAGACGGCCCACTTGATTTCGGACATTTCGCGAAAATCGAATGTCTGAGCCTCAGCAATCCTGCCTTTTAGCGTCTGGACACTTTGGGATAAAACCTGGAAGCTCCGCATCTTAGACCCACCCCTGCCCATTCTATGCATACCCCAAGAGGCAAGGGTTGCGTAGACATATTCCAGGTGGGTTAATGATGTTGGGTCATAACGGGTGGCCAAAGCACGTTCATGAAAGTAAAGACTAGGACCACGAAAGGTTTCAGCTTTGTAGTAGGCATCGTGATATCTTTCAGCGTTCGACAGTATTTCTCTGATTTTATCGTTGTACTTGGTTTTCCTTTCAGCGGGAACTATGCGTCGAGGCGCCGTTCCAGAGACCTCCATTGGTCGCCGCAATGGCTTTTCAAAGCCAGTCAGGGAAATTTTCATTGGTTTGGTGCTTTTGTCGCATTGAAAAGTGTCACTTGTCCCCGTAATCGTGTAAATTTGTGCCAAGAGTGCATGGTCGAGGTCTTTGTAATGGCCTTTTTCAACATTTCTATGATGTGCAGGGGTTCCGTAGAAATCAGGATGTTTCATTTTTACTTGGTCCCTGATCTCCTGCGGAGTCATTGGATCGGAAGTTGAGGACACAATGTTTTTTACAACATCACTGAATTTCATTTTTCCTCTTTGATGCTAACGACGGAAATAACCCACGCCGCCGCCGGCCAAGGATAAAAAACGTAACTTACTCGGCGTTGGGTTCATTGATTTGTTATAATTTTTCCGATTCAATTGCTTCCGTTTCCAGGTCAAAGAGGTCATTAGATACCCTGCA
>NZ_JBAMMY010000047.1:0-5867 GCF_051233685.1 Desulfobacterium sp. N47 | reverse complement strand
GCTGCTTCATTGCAGACTGCTATAAAATTATGCCACCGGAGTGATCCGGATGGCTCATACTAAGGGGGAGTTTCACATAATTTAAGAAAAAACCAATCAAATATGCGCAGCTACAACCAAAATATCTCATGATGTCCCAAGTTATAGATGTTGGGGAGGCTCCGCGAGCTCACCCAAAAGGGCTCGCTCACCTCCCCAACATCTATAATTTGGAAAGGTACCGGTTACCAAAGAATCAAAGTTTATACGATAATGTAAAGAGAATATATAAATAGCATCAACTATACTTAAATATGCTTAAATCATGCCAATATAATTATATTAATTATATCAAAAAGTTAAATGCATACATATAAAAGGTTCCATATATAAAAAATGATTTTCACGATATATAAGTAGTTGCAGCATGGCATACAGCATAATGTGCTAAATATCGTGAATAAGCCTGGGCAGCTTTAGTGACAGGTTGAAAAAAACAGCGGGAACTTTATAAAAGTTCACTTTTATATCCGATAATACCTTAGTCAGCGAGCACAGCTTTTATTTTTTCAGATAGCACAGCCAGGGTAAAAGGCTTTTGTAAAAATCCGTTAGCGCCTTCGTCAAGAATTTTCTGAACCGGGCCATCAATAGAATAGCCACTGCATACCACAACTTTTTGTTCCGGATTAATTTTTTTAATCATAGAGAAAACATTACCGCCCGTCATATCCTGAAGTCCTATATCAAGCAGTACCAAACCGATATTTCCCTTTTGTTCTTCTACAATTTTAATGGCTTCACTCCCGGTTTTGGCTTCTATTATTTTGTAGCCAAGTTTTTGCAACATTTGACGGTATACATTTATAACCAATTCTTCATCTTCAATAATAAGTATGGTGCCTATGCCAGAGTACACTTTCGCCTCAATATTTTTGTATTTTTTTGTTTGATATTTAATAACCGGAAGATAAATGTGAACTGAAGTTCCTTTTCCTGTCTTTGAATCAACCGTAACCCATCCATTATGGTTTCTTATAATTCCATATACTGCCGCCATTCCAAGTCCGCGGCCCTGGAACTTTGTAGAAAAAAAAGGATCAAATATTCTGCTTAGGACTTCTTCATCCATTCCTTTTCCATCATCTTCTATTGTCAGGCATATATGCTCTCCTGTTTTAGCATGGGGAAAGTCATTGGTATACTTTTTATCAATATTTACTTGCCGGACACTAATTCTGATGCAGCCTTTGCTTTCAAAGGCTTCGGATGAGTTTATCATAATTGCCGAAATCACCAGTTGCATTTGTGTAATATCTGCCATTATTTCAGGCATATCTTTCGGCAAGTCCATTTCAACTTTAATAAATTCTTTTATCGTGGATTTAATAAATGGAAGGGTTTCTTCTATATAGCTGCATAAAGATATAGGTTTTGCCTGATATTTCCCCCCTTGAGCATAGGCCAGCAATTTGTCTGTTAAGCTTGCCATGCGACGAACAGAATTTGTTATTATTTTAATGTATTTATTGTAATTGTCTTTATCAGGCAAACCCATCTGTAAAAGTTCCGTACTTCCTGAGACTGTAAATAAAGCATTATTGAACTCATGCGCAATACCTCCTGCGAGTGTGGCAATGGCCTCTATTTTCCGTGCCTCCTTAAGTTTTGTTTCAAGTATTGCCTTTTCTTCGCCGGCTTTCTCCCTATCTGTAATATCACGGATGAATACCAGCGCCGCCGGTTTCCCGTTAAAGTTAATAACAGAAATAGATGTTTCACAGGTTATTATTGTTTTATTTTTGGCAACTAAATTTATAACAGGCTTTAGTGGCACTGTTTTATTACCTAACAACACCCCTTCCAACAGTATTCTTACCTCTGATTTGTCTTCTTCCCGAATATGCGTATATACGCTCAATCCATTGGTAATGTCCTGTTGCGTATACCCGAAAAGCTTTGTATATGCAGGATTTATCAATTGAACACGGTCATTTTGTATAATAGCAATCGGATCGGGGCTCAGTTCAATAAGATTCTTATATTTTTCCTCACTCTCCTGCAATATATCCTTAGATTTTTTATGTTTTTCAATGAGTTTTGACAGCTCATATATTTCTCTTAAGCGTTTTGTACCGGTTTCTTCGGATAACTTCTTGTAGTATAGAGACTCCTTCTTGATTTCTTCCAATTGCCTTTCAAGATCAGAGCATTTTTCTTTTAAAATTATATTTTCCTCTGTCATTTTCTTAATTCCCTGCTATAACCAGTAAAACCCCTGTCCAGTCCAGCCCCCTGCTTTTATTGAGCAGAGGTGCAATTTCAACACCTGAATAAAAGCCCAACAAGGGTATATCATATTGATTTAGAGTTTTTTGTACCTCGCAAGCTTCCTCGGTTGAAATATTCAGATAATCAGCCGCCCGCCCGGCGCAGTCAATGTAAATTCCTAAAAAAGGTTTTTTTCCGTCTTCAATAATTTGTTCTATTAATTGTCCGGAATTATTTTTTGCAGAAGCTATCATTGTCTCACTATCTCTTAACATGAATTGTATCTCTGTTCCCTTTTTAAGATCCGGTTCAAAAAGGCAGACACCTTCTCCGTCCGGCAAAGCGCCAAGAATCAATCTGTTAACATAATCGGTCTCTTCAGGTTCCTTAAATCTATCTCCGTGGTTGACTCCTATTGTTAATAAACTGACAGGTTTCTGGTCACGCCAGTTCTGATGGCCGTATATATCATCAATCATCTTAACTATCGGTTTATCATCCAGTTCGTAAATTATCGGGCCATCTGTTTTTGTAATCCTGTGATATATCCCGTCCAGCGGGGTACAGCCGTGCATGATTCTGTAATAGGGTTCAAAATCTCCGCTTAGCATGATCCCGGCAACGCTTTGAGTTCCAACATGAAATCCGCAAAACTGATTTGTCGGATTCATATCATAGTCTCCCAGAACACCTGCTCCAATTATTGGTATACCAAGCGAGAGCACTTCTTCAATACCCTCAATTAAGGGCGATGAGGAGTTTAATAGCGGAGGAGCATTGCCGTCTCCGGGTTTTTTTATCGAATCATAAAGCATGAATAAAAGTTTTTCCTGTGTTTTTTGGGGAAATTTTGCAGCAAATCTTTTTCCGGTTTCTTTTTCATCTTTATCTAAACCATTTTCTGATGCAACATGATATCCGATTCCACCTGATTCCACAACAACAGCTCCTGAAGGATATCCTTTATATGACAAATAATTATTTGTGATAATGCCTATTGCCGAACCGCCAATTATCTGTACATCAGCACCCAAAATTTTTCTCATGCCTTTATAAAATTCATTATGATCCATTTGTCCGTGGCAAAATGCCAACGCAAAGTCGGGGCTGCTAAGACCACCTTCGCTAATGGCCTGTCTTGCTATTATTTCTCCTGAAACAAAGGAGTCTTTTTCATTACAATATCCTATTCCTGCTTTCATACACTCTCCAAACCGACTTCACGGACCATGAAATGTTTTACCTGTTTAAACATTTATAAACTTTGGCAATAAATTTTAACAATTGAATTACATATAATTATATGTAAAATATGCAGAAATTACTTTAAGCTCGAACGATATATCTTAATAAAAATTATTGTCAATAAACCATTTACTATCTAAACTTGCAACCAATTTCACTGTATTCATATCAGAATAAAGACAATGAGGGGAAAAATGAAAGGCAGAAAGAACAAAGCATGGCATGAAAAACTACTTGAAATTCGGGAATATACTAAAGAAGGTTACAGACCTGTCGTTGATTTTGAGGCATGGCGGGTCGCTATATTAAATTTCAGCGGTGAACTTTTGCCGGAAAATCTTGAAGCAATGCAGCGTCATAATGAAACGGATGAAGTTTTTGTGCTTTTACGCGGGCGATGTATACTTTTTATCGGTAAAGGAAGTGAAACAGTTGCGGAAATCTATGCGGAAAATATGCAGCCCCTTAAAATCTATAATGTTAAAAAAGCGACCTGGCACACGCATACATTAAGTAAGGATGCCATGGTGCTGATCGTTGAAAACAGGGAGACGACTTTGGATAACTCACCTTTCTGTCCGCTTACACAAGTTCAGAAACAAGCTATAGTTGATGAGACCCGTGTGTTATGGGATGAAGAAAAGCCTGACTTACCTGCTGCACATTCTTCCAAATCCAAGTCAGCTTGCTTTCTTTCCTCTTTGCTGCCTCCCATCCAGTAAATAAGATCATGTTCAACACAACATTTTAACCATACACTATCCGGGCAGTACGAGCAGCCGTCGGATTTAAATTTATTTGGCGGCAATGGCGGCGTCCATTGTTTTTGTAAATATACTTCCTGTTCAAGCTTCTGCAAATTTTGATCGGAGCCGGTGCAGCTAAAAAACAATAAGAAACATAAGAATGGTTGAAGCATGACTTTATACAAAGCGTTCATTATTATTTACTACATCTTCGTCTGAGACAAGAAACAAATCCGGGTTCGTTGCAGCACGCAGGAAGGATAAGGCGGACCGCTGATGGGGGTGGCAGTAATGGCAGCCGCATAAGGCTTTGGAAGCTGGAATTGCAGAAACTTGCTGACGAATTAGGTATGACAATTAATGTTTGTCATTTCCCTCCCGGTACCAGTAAATGGAATAAAATCGAGCATAAGATGTTCAGCTTTATATCGCAGAACCGGCGGGGCCGTCCATTGATCACCCGGGAAGTGGTCGTCAATCTTATCGGCAACACAAGAACGAAAAAAGGTCTTGAGATTACAGCCAAATTAGACACCAATTCCTACAAGACCGGCATCAAAGTCTCTGATGAAGAACTCCGAAAGATTGCTATCGAGAGGGATGGTTTCCATGGAGAGTGGAACTATAAAATAAAACCAAGGCCATTATGCTAAATGTTCAGCTTATATTTTCTAAACCACTAAGTAACTTAACGTTAAAGATTTGAAATTATATGTTTCACATTGTAGCAACTGTTTCTCGCATTTTAACCAATTCAAACCATAGTTCCCAGACTTTTTGTTTCAGGTTTTGTACGACCCGTGATCGATAACGTTCTTCATAGTATTCCTGGCCAGCATTTATATGATTATCCGGATAAAAAATCAATAGGACAGTTTCCCGATTGGACATATCGCGTTTTTGTAGCCAGCAGCAGCCACACTAGACCAATGCTGATAGCGATGACCGAAGAAATCAGAATGCCAAGCTTTGCTGCCTCCAACAGGGTTTGATCGCCGGCAAAGGCAAGCTGGCTGACGAAAAGGGCCATTGTAAAACCGATGCCGCCCAGCCATGCCGCACCGAGAAGATGGCACCACCTGACACCTGACGGCAATTGTGCAATCCCTGCTTTTACGGCAAGCCAGCTCATTCCGGTGATACCGATGAACTTACCCGGAACCAGGCCGATGATGACACCCAAAGTAACGGGATGAACCATCATCTGCACAATATTTAACGTGGGAAAGCGGATGCCGACATTTGCTGCGGCAAACAATGGAATGACCACAAAAGTCACCCAGGGAGATAGCGTGTGTTCAAGTCTTTGAAGGGGTGACTGGACTGCCTTGGCTGCACCCTCTACCTCTTCGGCAATTGCGGCCATGCTATGGTTGCTTAAAGGATGGTCGGAGCAGTCCTCGCTGAGAGTCGTGGCAAGAAATGCTTGCTTGAGTTCCCTGATCCGCATATCGAATTGCAGAGGCGTATTAGACGGTCTGGTGGGAATCATAAGCGCCAATATAATACCCGCAACTGTTGCATGAATGCCTGATTTCAGAAGTGCCAACCATAAGAATATTCCTATAACAGCGTATGGAAGAACATGGCGAATCCCGCCACGGTTTAAGAAGATAAGAACCAAAA
>NZ_JBAMMY010000041.1:0-6203 GCF_051233685.1 Desulfobacterium sp. N47 | reverse complement strand
TGCCGGGTTCGAAGCTATTTGTCTACTTGCCGCAAGCATGGAGTTAAGGCAAGTCAGGCATTGGAGCTATTGTTTAAAGGCAAATTGCCCGACTTCCTTATGTGAATGGTAGTATATATTAAAATGACGCTGAATAGTTACCGTTAAAGTTATCTTTATTGACTGCAATTTGTGCAATGTGCTATTAAAATCATTGAATTAGAGGAAGTGTGGTGCAGCGGGTAAAAGTGAAAATATTCCACATAATAAAGATTGTGCAATATTTGGGTAAATTTAAAATGCATTGACCAAACTTTTTAAGAAATAAATTAAATGTTAAAAACTAATTTTGATAAACAAAATAGACTGTTTTGTTTGTGTTAAACAATTCAAAGAGTAAAAATAATTTATGCTGCCAGGTTTTGATAAAATTATTGAACAAAGAATACTGGAGGCCCAGAAAAGAGGGGAATTCGATAATCTTTCCGGTACAGGAAAGCCTCTTGAATTTGAGGAGTCCTGTACGGTCCCGGAGGATCTTCGTATTGCGTATAAGATACTAAAAAATGCGGACTATCTTCCACCGGAAATTGAGCTTAAAAAAGAGATTATAAAAACTGAGGAATTGCTTGCAGAAATGGAAGATGCCCCGGAAAAATATCGGGTGTTAAAAAAGCTGAATTTTATGAAAATCAAATTCAATCTTTTGCGAAACACTTCGGTTATTTTTGAGGAAACCGAAATCTATGCTGAAAAATTAGTTGAAAAATTTGGGCGGAAATAATTAACTGTTTTTTTTATTGTTACAAGAAATATTATTAGTGCGAAAAGGATTTGAAAATTGTGAAAAAACTTAAGGTAGCGCTTATTTCAGGAGGAATATCCGTTGAACGGGAAGTGTCAAGAAAAAGCGGCGATCAGGTTTACGATGCTTTGGATAAGACAAAATATGATGTTATCCGCTATGATCCTGCATCCCAGCTGCTGCATCTTGTTTCGGATTCTTCAAACATAGATTTTGCTCTTATCATACTTCATGGGCCTTTTGGTGAAGACGGGACTATCCAGGGTCTGCTGGATCTTCTTGATATCCCTTACCAGGGCTCGGGCGTTCTTGGAAGTGCAGTAGCCATGAACAAGTTTGCTGCAAAACAGCTTTATGAACAATCGGGAATTCCGGTTCCTCCTTATATCATGATCAAAAAAGGTGATCCGGTAGAATACAAAACCTGTGAAAAACGGCTTGGTTCGCCATTTATTGTAAAACCTGTTTCAGGCGGTTCCAGTATCGGAGTCTCAATTGTAAAATCTGATAAATCATTTAATGAAGCTGTTGAATCTGCTTTTTCCTGCGACGATACAGTTTTGATCGAAACTTTTATAGAAGGAATCGAGATTACCGGCGGAGTTATAGGAAATGACGAGCTTGAAACCTTGCCTATCGTTGAAATAATACCTGATAAAGCTTTTAAATTTTTTGATTACACAGCAAAATATAAGACCGGGGCAACCAAAGAAATATGTCCGGCCCAAATTGATGATACATTGACGCAACAAGCTCAAACCTATGCGAAAATGGCCCACAAAGCACTTTTTTGCAAAGGATACAGCAGGACGGATATGATACTTTCCGGAAAAGAGATTTATGTTTTAGAAACAAACACCATTCCGGGTATGACTTCAACCAGTCTTTTACCACAGGCAGCTCAGGTTGCCGGTATTTCTTTTTCTCAGCTTCTTGACAAACTTATTGAGCTTGGTATTGATGAGCACGCTAAAACAAAAGAAAGAAGGGCCGGCAAGTGATAATATCAGGCATTAAAGAATTAATGGATAAATACGAGGATGTCGGCTCAGGGGATGTTTTCAGCGGAATAATCGGCGCCGACAGGATGAAGCAGTTTTTGATGATCGATCTTATCGAAAGAGGCGTTCTCTGCGTCCCTTCTCCTCTTTCGCAGATAATAAGCGGTTCCAAAGTCGTACAGGCTCTGTTTTTGAATAAGTGGATGATTCCTCATACCCGTGCTGTTTTAAGAAGAAGAGATCTTATAGATGCTGTCAGTTGGTACAACAGGAATAAAATAGCACTTGTGGTTACAAAAGAAGACCGCATGCATTGCGGATTCGGGATAAGAAAATGGGATTCAGTTGAAACTCTTTACAGTTTTATGTCTATGTCGGACACATCTTATCCGTTTATATTGCAGCCCTTCATTGAAAATTTTACTGATATCCGTGTAATAGCGGCAAAAGATTATATCGAATCATATACCAGATATAATCCTGATAATTTCAGGATGAATCTGGCAGCAGGCGGATCAAGCAGCCCCTTTGTTCTTGATGAAGATAAGAAGGATTTCTGCGCAGCTGTTATGGAACGGGGAAAGTTTCCTTTTGCTCATATTGACATCATGGTAACTGCTGAAAACGAATGCTATCTGTCCGAAATAGCATTAAGCGGAGGTTTAAAAGGAGCCCGTATAAGCAGAGAAGAACTTGACGGGAAAAAACAGGCGATTCTAGATAAAATAATAAAAGAGAGCATCGATTAGACCTGATGTTATACAAAGGTCTGTGCCGGAGGTTGTTATGAAAATACTGGTAGTTGGAAGCGGAGGAAGAGAGCATGCGCTTGTATGGAAAATAGCGCAGAGCCCGAAGGTTAAAAAAATCTTTTGTGCGCCTGGAAATGCGGGTATCGCAAGTCTTGCCGAGTGCGTTCCCATTAGTTCGGATGATATCAAAAGCCTTTTGGAATTTGCCAAAAAGGAGAATATCGCTCTTACAATAGTCGGTCCTGAAGCTCCTCTTTCAAACGGAATAACGGATTTGTTTGAAGCAGCCGGCTTGAAAATTTTCGGTTCTTCCGGCAAAGCTTCCGAACTGGAATCAAGCAAATGCTTTTCAAAAGAACTGATGATAAAATACGGGATACCAACAGCTGCCGGCAAAATATTTTCAAACTATAAGCAAGCGGCAAACTATATACGAAAAACAAAAGCTCCCTGCGTTGTAAAGGCAGACGGGCTTGCAGCCGGAAAAGGTGTTGTCGTATGCTCAACCGAAAAAGAAGCTTTGGATGCTCTTGATGACATAATGGTAAAACGCTCTTTCGGCGATGCAGGCAAAAGAGTTGTAATTGAAGAGCTGCTTGCAGGAGAGGAGGCGTCATTTATTGCATTCACAGACGGAAAAACCGTACTTCCCCTTCCCTCCTCACAGGATCACAAGGCTATATTTGATAATGATAAAGGCCCGAATACCGGTGGAATGGGCGCTTATTCACCTGCTCCGGTTGTTGATAAATACATGCATAAGAAGATCATGGAAGAGGTCATGGTACCTACAGTCCGGGCTATGGCTGCCGAGGGAAGATATTATAAAGGTGTTTTATATGCCGGTCTTATGATTGATCATGACAGAATCAGGGTTTTGGAATTTAACTGCCGGTTCGGCGATCCGGAAGCACAGGCTCTATTGGTCCGGATAAAAAGCGATATAGTTCCGATAATGGAAGCCGTTATAGAAGAAAAGCTTAACGAATGCACCATAGAAATCGATCAGAGGGCATCCTTGTGTGTTGTAATGGCATCAGGCGGTTATCCCGGTGCTTACAAAAAAGGCATACCTATAAAAGGGCTTGAAGACGCCTCACGCATAAAAGATACAATAGTATTTCATGCAGGCACTGCAATAAAAGACGGCTCTGTTGTAGCAAATGGCGGACGCGTTTTAGGAGTGACGGCGCTTGGCGATACAGTATCCGCATCAATTGATAAGGCTTACCGGGCAGTACTAAAAATCAACTGGGATGGTGTTCAGTATAGAACGGATATCGCACAAAAAGCTGTAAAACGGATGAAAGCGATTCCTGCGGTTTCCATTGTAATGGGAAGTGATTCGGATTATAGCGTTATGGAGGAAACCGTTGCTGTATTGAAAAAATTTGATATCACCTTTGAAATTACTGTGGCATCAGCTCACAGAACCCCGGAAAAAGCTGCCGGTCTGGCATCGGGCACAAAACAGCGTGGAGTAAAAGTAATAATAGCCGGTGCAGGTCATGCAGCACATCTTGCAGGAGTTCTTGCAGCGCACACTACACTTCCTGTAATCGGCGTTCCCATTGATTCTTCGTGTCTTTCCGGGCTTGATTCTTTGTTATCAACAGTTCAGATGCCGCCAGGCGTTCCTGTTGCTACTGTAGCCATAGGAAAGCCCGGCGCAAGAAACGCCGGGATTCTGGCAGTCCAGATTCTGGCAGTTTCGGATCCGGAGCTTTCAGCCATGCTTGATGCCTTTAAAAAAGAAATGGCAGCCCAGGTTGAAAAGAAAGCAGAGAAACTTGAGAATTTCAGATAAAATTATAAAAATTGATCCGGATAATCCTGAGCCGGAATTAATTAAAAAAGCTGCATCAGTAATAAGAAGCGGTGGAGTAGTAGTTTTTCCTGCAAGATGTCTTTACGGCCTTGCTGCGGATGCTTTTAATGAAACGGCGGTTCAAAAGGTTTTTGAAATAAAGGGCCGTACTGAGAAAAAACCATTGCTGGTGCTTGCGGACAGCCACCTGATGATCTCCTGCATTGTAAAAGATATTACACCGATGGCGCAAAAAATCATGAAAAGCTTCTGGCCGGGCCTGGTTACCATCATACTTGAAGCTAATGATAGCCTTTGTGATAATCTTACGGCAGGAACCGGAAAAATAGGTGTCAGAAAACCGGGCCATCCGGTTGCTCTTGCTCTTGTTAAGGCTGTGGGAGGGCCAGTAACCGGCACAAGCGCAAATCCGTCGGGAGCATCAGGCTGCTATGACATTACGGATATTGATCCTGAAATAGCAGAAAAAGTTGACCTTATACTTGATGCAGGCACGCTTAAAGGCGGCACAGGTTCCACAGTTGTTGATGTAACGGGAGAAGTTCCGGTCATTATAAGAGAAGGCGAAGTGTCCGGAAATGAGATTCTGGCGGCTTCAGGAGCTTCGGCTGTGTATGAAACCTCGTTCTGCCACCGTCTTTCTTCGTAGGGCGGCATTTTATATGCCGCCACTTATGCAAGAGAGTGGGGGGCATATAAATTCACTATAAATAAAATTGGAATAAAAATGTCGGCAAAATTAAACAGCAGTAAAATGATTTATAAGGGCAAAGTATTCAGTTTTTTTTCTGACAATGTAACTCTGTCAAACGGACTTACGACAAACATTGATGTAATCCGTCACCCCGGAGCGTCTGCTATTGTTCCTTTCTTGAATTACAATGAGATAATATTGATCAAACAATTCCGTTATGCAGCCGGAGGTTTTATTTGGGAAATCCCTGCCGGTGTCCTTTCTCCGGGAGAAGCTCCTCTTGAATGCGCCAAAAGAGAGCTTATTGAAGAAACCGGTTACAGCGCCGGTAAAATGGAAAAATTAACCGAAATCTTGCCTGTTCCCGGTTACTCCGACGAGCGAATCCACATCTTTCTTGCAACCGGTCTTTCCGAATCAAAGCAAAATCTTGATGATGATGAAATATTAAAAGTACACACATTAAAGCTTGATACGGTTATGGAGATGATTGGAAGCGGAGAAATTACAGACAGCAAAACGATTTCAGGGGTTTGTCTTGCTTCACGTTTTCTTGCCCATAGATAGCAGTTTTAATAACTGACCAAAAATATCAAATATCATATGTCTGCATAAAACTTTGATTTTTTATGAAGCCGTCAATCTTGTTGACAAACGCATGAAATATTGTTTATAAATCCAAAAATGTGCCGGAGTGGTGAAACTGGTAGACGCAGAGGACTCAAAATCCTCCGAGGGCAACTTCATGTCGGTTCAATTCCGACCTCCGGCACCATTAAAATCAGGTTGTTTGCTAATACATACCAATCTTCTTGTTTTTTCAATGCCGCACAAAATAGATTTATCCCGCATTTATCCCGTAATTGGCAAATATCTCCCGGTAAATAATACTATCTCTATAAGAGTATTTTATAAACTAATGTCAAAAAAACAATTCAAGCAGTCATAATAAAAGCAAGGCAAACCATTTGATAAGATAGTATATGAAATCCATATTCAACAATTAATTCTACTCCGACATTTAACTTGATAATTTTTCCAAAAGATGACATAAGTAATGAATGATAAAAGAAACCGTATATCCAGGGATTGATGAATACATGACGTCTTTTTTTAATTATTTTCACCGGAAAGAAGGGCGTGA
>NZ_JBAMMY010000038.1:0-2482 GCF_051233685.1 Desulfobacterium sp. N47 | reverse complement strand
ACTGGCGACTTCTCTGCTTGACCAAGAGAAATTTGCGTATGATGTATTTGCGGAATTATACCATTTGCGTTGGCCGGTTGAAGAAGATTATAAGATCATGAAATGCCGCATCCAGGTGGAAAACTTTTCCGGCAAGACGGTAAGATCCGTTTACCAGGATTTCCATGCCAAAGTATTTTCAAAGAACCTGACGATGATGATTGCAAATTCAGTTGAGCCGCTTGTTGAGAAAAATACAGAGAGCCGGAAATATAAGGAGGGAATTTAGGTGACGTCCTTAACTTTTTAACTTCCTGCTCTGGCTTGTCAACTATGCTTTATGATTCTATAAAGCATGCCGCGACCAAGCCGCAAATGTTCCCGCTATCTTTTCTATGTCGAAAAATTTCTCTTGATACCCGAAACGTACCTAGTTACATCTAAAGATTCTTGCCCTCCTTGAAACCTCAGAAACTATAGAAGATATGAATTTGCCGGGTCTTGAATTGCACCCACTCAAAGGCAATCGTAAAGGTGATTGGGCGGTAAAAATCAGCGGAAACCGGCGTATTACTTTCAAGATACAAAATGGTGATGTCTTGGATGTCAATTATGAAGATTATCATTAGAGAGGTAAAAAATGTCCATGTATAATCCGCCGCACCCCGGCGAAATAATAAGAGAGTTTTGTGTTGAACCTCTTCATATCAATGTGACTGAAGCTGCCAAAGCTCTTGGTGTTACAAGAAAAACATTTTCAGCAATTTTAAACGGGAGGGCTGGTATTAGCCCTGAAATGGCATTAAGGTTATCTAAAGTGTTTGGACGTACGCCAGAAGGGTGGCTCCGCCTCCAGCTTCAATACGATCTATGGAATACAAAACAATCTGTCGATATTGGGAACTTAAAACGAATTAAAGCTGCATGATTTCAATTCTGTTGGATAATCAGCGGGTCAGGACGGATGGTAAACAGCGCCATTGCTTACCCTTGTGTTACTCTCTTTCTATCAGTAATAAACATTTTTCAAAGAACCAGGTAGTATTTGTTTGTAGGTGAAAGTTAAGTCCATAAATATCAACATTTTTTATAACCAAAATCTTGCAAGAAACGGATGAAACAATTTCATATTGATTATCAGGAGGTCATCATCTATAATTAAAAACATAATATTTATGCAAGGAAACCTTGATTTATTCTCAGTATATAAAAAAATGAAAACACATATCAAAATATTATTTTTATTAGTAATAGTGTCAGCGTTTATTTTCAGTGCCTGCGCACCGGTTCTGTCAGACAAATCTTTGCGTGAAGCGAACCTGTCCATATCCTTTCAAGATCTTCAGAAGAATCCCGATGCATACATGGGCAAGGTGGTCATATTTGGGGGGAGAATCATAACCACCACAGCGAAGAAAGATGAAACCTGGGTGGAAGTGCTTCAGCAGCCTCTGGATAATCAGTACAAACCTGAGAATAAAGATGTTTCCTATGGTCGCTTCATCATAGTTTTTAAGGGTTTTATGGATCCTGCCATTTATGCCCCATATCGGCTGATTACAGTTACCGGGGAGGTTGTGGGGAAAGAAGTCCTTCCGATAAAAGAAATTCAGTATACCTATCCTGTTCTTGCTGTGCGGGAACATACCCTTATCAGACCGGAAAATTACAATAATGAACCCAGGTTCAATTTGGGGTTTGGTCTGGGAATTAACCGATAGGCTTATACTGATATTATACAAATAAAGCAGAAGGTTTAATGAGATAAACATGAAAAGCTGTCTTGTCATCATGTTGGCTATTATCGCTTTTGTTTCCTGTTCCCCATTATCTAAAGAATACTTGAAACAGGTTGATCAGGATCTGACGCTCAAAGAGGTCCTTAAGAACGCAGATCAATATAAAGGGACAACAGTTCTTTGGGGAGGAGCAATCATTGAAACGATAAATAAGCCCGGTGAAACACTTATTATAGTTATGCAGACCACTTTGGATTACGAAGACAGACCAAAAAGCATTGATTGGTCAGAAGGCCGGTTCATTGTAAAGCAGGCCGGTTTTCTTGACCCTGAGATTTACGCGAAGGACCGTAAAATAACCGTAGTAGGGAAGATCAGTGGAAAAGAAGATTTCCCGCTTGGAGAAATTCGATACATATATCCGGTGGTGGAAGCCACCAAACTGATTCTCTGGGAAAAACTCGAATATCAACCATTCTACCATGATCCATTTTATTATGATCCATGGTACTGGGAACCGTATCCTTTCCGCTGGTATCATCCTTACCATCGCAGGCGCTAATTGCCTCAAGACTCATCATTTGATTCGGCAGGAGCACATAATGATGAGTATTTTTAATAAGTCTATAATGGACCCCGAAATTTGAACTGATGGTTAAGCTGCTTTTTCTGTGATATTGACTCCATTATAAAGGAGACAGAATGAGAAAGCAATATCCAGGGAATTTTAAAGCAAAGGTTGCATTGGAAGCCATCAGGTCAGA
>NZ_JBAMMY010000035.1:0-43731 GCF_051233685.1 Desulfobacterium sp. N47 | reverse complement strand
TAGCTGCCGATGCAAAAATCACAAAAACTGCTGCTGTTGCAGCGCTGGATTCATTTACCAAAAATGTCACCAAGGCATTAAAATCGAAAGATGGTAAAGTTACCCTCGTTGGTTTTGGAACATTCTCAAAAGCAAAACGCGCTGCTCGTAAGGGCAGAAATCCCCAGACAGGTGCAGAAATCAAAATTAAAGCACGTAATGTTGTAAAATTTAAAGCCGGAAAAAAGTTAAAAGAAGCTGTGTAGGCCAGAAAATAATCTTTCGCTAAAAAAACCGCAACTTTTTTATTACGTATAACACCTGCAAAGAAATGAGTCTTAATAATCTTGATATTGTTGATAACATATTGAAATAGAGTGATAACTGTCTGTGGTGTAATACTGTTCTCGCCGTCTTCAATATCAACATGCTGACTATCCTATATATATTTCTTTGAGACTTTAACTAATATTTCTTTGAGTGATTGAGAATTCTTACTAACAAAGGATTTTAGATCAAGCCAATAATCAATGGGTTGTATTTTTTCTTTTGAAATGGACCGTATGTTTGCTTCTATATATTCTATTGACTCAGATACGTATTCTGGCGTCTTATTTGAGAAGCTGATAGCAGCAGCAAAATCATTAGACATGGGTGGACGATCCGGATTATGGCTCAAATATACAAGCTTGCTATATTGCAGTTTCGGATTGAAGGAGTTCCGACTCTTAATACTATTGATGGATACAACGGTTTTTTGTCCAATGTTCCTGAGCCAAATATAGATTGGATCGGGTAGTACTTCCAGATCCTGCTAATGGTTACGGAAATTGTATTAAAAATTAATGAAAAGTAAAAAATGAGGGGGGTTTTGTATAACAATATGATGTTATTAAAGAAAATAATACCTAAAATATTTCTGATTTTTATTCTTTTAGTTGCAGTCTCATATGCTGAGAATAACTCAATTGATCCTCAGCAAATTCTGTTAAAACATTTCGAAGCAGTGGGAGGGCTTGACAGGCTTAAGAGTATAAAGTCAGGATATGCAGAAGGGAAAAATACTTTTGATGGGCTTGAAGGCACATTCAGAAACTGGGAGGAGACGCCGCTTAAATATAGGCTTGAAGAAGATTACAATGTAATAAAACAAAGTTTTGGTGATAACGGCAAACAAAGCTGGTCTGTTGATCCAAATGGGAAAGTGCAGATTCACAGAGACGAAGAAACTCTTAAAAGAAGAAAAGTAAAAGCGCTTCTTGAAGTATATGATCATGCCAGACCTGATACCAGAAATTTTATTTTCAGATATAACGGTGAGAAAAAGATCGGGGAAGTTAACTGCCAGGTGGTTGAAATGTCAAATGTAATAAATGATGACATCATATTCTTTTTTTTTAATAAAGAAAATCACTACATTGTAAAAACGATAGTTAAGCAGCCGGATTTTGAAATACGGACGCTTTTTTCCGATTACCGGAATATAAATGGTATTATTCATCCGTTTCATGAAGATACTGAAATCTTTCCAAGAGAAAAGAAAGAAACCATTCAGCTTACCAGATATGATTTTAATGTGAAAATCAATAGTACGGTTTTTGAACCTCCGGAAAAAGATGTTGAGGATTTTGAATTTGAAAACGGAGAGAATTCGGAAAACATCCCTTTTTATTTTGTTGAGAACAATATTTATCTTTATGTAACTATAAACGGTGAAAAAAGGCTCTGGTTGCTTGATAACGGGGCAAGCATGTCTATAATTGATGCGGATTATGTCAAAACACTCGGACTCAAACCCGAAGGAGAAATAAAAGGGTTGGGCATAGCAAGCGTTTTTGATCTGTCTTTTGTTACTTTTCCACCTTACCGGGTAGGAGCAATCCGCTTTAATCCGCAGAAAATATTTTCCTATAAAGGCCTTTCAAACAAATTATATGACTCTGCTGTGGTTGGCATACTAGGACATGATTTCCTGTCAAGATTTGTCGTTAAAATAGATTATGCCTCCAAGGCCTTATCTTTATATCATCCTGATAAATTTAAATATAAGGGGTCAGGCAAAATAATCGATGCGCCCTTGAGAGATAAAATATTTGCAGTGCCGGTAATTGTTGATGATAAATACAAGGGCAAATGGACCCTTGATATTGGTGCTTTTGATATGTCTTTTAATTATCCTTATGCAAAAGACAATAACCTTTTGGGTTTAAAAGGTCTTGAAAGAGTGAGTGCTGATCTGGGGGGACAGCATGCAGAAAAAACAGTCAGGTTTAAATCTGTTGAATTGGGAGGGTATAAGCTTTTAAATCCGCTTATAAATATACCGGAAATCAAAGGTAAAGGCTCAAATTACAGCAGGGAAATTGTCGGCAATATGGGAAATAATCTGCTAAGACACTTTGTGATTTATCTTGATTATAAGAGGCAGCAGGTAATAGTGGAAAAGGGAAAAGATTTTGAAAAAAACTTTGCCGAAGATAAAAGCGGTCTTTTAATAGGAACAGGTGCGGATGGTTTTCCTGAAATTGTTTTTGTAGCTTCGGAAACTCCTGCTTCAAAAGCAGGTTTTACCGGAAGCGATATTATCAGAAAGATAAACGGTGTTAATGTTGATTCGTTAGGTGGTGCGGATGGGGTACGGGCACTACTTTCAAAAGAAGAGGGTACAGAATACAATATTGAAGTACTGCATGATGGAAACATTATGGAATTTAAGCTTGTACTGAAAGATTTGTACAAACAGAGATAATGCTCTTTTTTATATCAATACCCGTTGAGCCAGTTTCAAAACATCCCATTCAGGCTGATCTCTGCGTTGGGCTCAAATGTTAATCCTCGAAATACTAAATGTATTCCTGGGGTTAAATTTTCGCCCGCCTTGACCTTGACCAAACTGAAACGTTTTGAAAGTGGCTCCCATATATATTCTTTTTTTGAAATTTAACCTGGGAGTCAAGTTTAGTTCCCGTACTTTGAAACATATCCTGGGCTATCTATATCAACTGGCCTCCTTTCGGATTGTACGGCATGAGTTTATTTTTAATGCTTTCCGGCAGAGTAAATTGGTTACCGGGCATGTCAATATTGGTTTTATAGTTTTTAATGGCAATTTTAAAAATTTCATACCCTCCCGAATATTCTATAATTTGATGAGGTATCCATATGTCGCAAACTTTTCTGTAATCGCTGAGATATAACTCCAGCTTATCTTTTTGTGTAAGCGGCACTTCACCGTATTGTTTTTTAATCAGAGGAATTAAAGCTTTCTCTATTTCAGGATCGAGTTTAGGGGGCGGAATAACAATCTTTGTAATCAAAAATGTGTCTTTGTCAAAAAAATATAATCTTTGCTCCCCTTGAAATGGTGTCATTACAACTTTATAACACGGTTTATTGTTAATATTTTTCAGCCCGGCGCATTGTGCTTCTTTAAAATAGGATTTCCATGAGGCAAGTGGGTCATGGGAATTGGTTCCTTGCTGATTGCAGATCCGCCAGGCTGACATATAAAGCAGAAAATAACTAAAAAAAAGATCCCTGTAAATCCTCTCATTTTTACTTTCATCATTTCCCCCCTTCTTTTCTGATAAATGAAACCATAATTTCTGAATAAAAAAGGAACAAAATTTAAGGCTATTTATAATCAGGTAAATGTTGATTTTCATCAACCCGCCCGATAGCTGCAAAAAAAATGCTGGAAATGAAAGATGAAATACTTGCGTAGTATATAAGTAACAGAATATAAGGGTTTAAATTTAAAAAGAAGACAGGTTCGGAAAGGTTGCCGCAAGATAAATCCATTAAAACATAAATTTAAACAAAATTCCACAAAATTTCTGCTGCGGTTTGGATATTCTATAGAAATTGTCATAAATCTGTTCCGATTGCAGTTTATTCCAATTTGTTGGGTGAGTGTGCGTATGCGAACCGCAGAACATCAGGATTTGTAACCGTTAATCCCGGGCACTATTTGTTAATCTGCTCCAAAGCGATTTCAATCTCCTGTGCTGTCATTATGGCGGCATCAAGGGGGTTTTTCGCATCCCTTATCGGTCTTCCGATTACAAGATAATCTGAACCGTTTTTAATTGCATCAGCAGGCTTTGTTATGCGCTTTTGGTCGTCTTTTTCCGATAAATTCCAGGCAGGCCTTATTCCGGGAGTTACAGCGACAAAATCTTTGCCGAATGTTTTTTTTATCAGGCCGACTTCAAGCCCGGAGCAGACAACCCCTTTGCAGCCTGCCTCTTTTGCCGTTTTTGCTCTTTTTAAAACAAGCTTTGAAATATCGGCGCAGTATTGATTTTCAAAACCGGCATTTTGGATATCAATAGAAGATACGCTTGTTAACAGGGTTACCCCAAGCACACCTGTTTTTTCTTTGCAGCCTGATACTGCGGCTTTCAGCATTTCACTTGTTTCAGCACAGTGGGCAGTAGTTAAATCCACGCCAAGAGAAGCTATGCTTTCTGAGGCGCGCCGTACGGTTTCAGGAATATCATGCAGCTTGAGATCGAGAAAAATCCCTGCTTCACTCATATCCTTGATTATTTTTACTGTATCCGGACCTGATCTTATGAAGAGTTCAAGCCCGATTTTAAACATGCCAACATAATTGGAAAGAAGTTTTACATAATATTTCAGATCTGATACAGATGTTACATCAAGAGGAAATATAATATAATCTTTTGCGCTTTTTGTCATTTAAGCACCTGCTATTCTATTTCCGGTCTTCATATTGTTGTTTCATCCATTGTTTGTACTCACCGCTTTTGACTCTGGATATCCAATTGGTATTTTCAATATACCATTTTATGGTTTTTTCAATTCCCGATTCAAAGGTTTCTGCAGGAGTCCAGTTCAGCTCATTTTTCAGCTTTGAAAAATCCATAGCATATCTTAAGTCGTGGCCAGGCCTGTCTTTGACAAAAGTTATCAGATTTTTTTTTGGTGCAGTATTTGTGTCAGGAATCAGCTTATCCACAAGTTCGCAGATGATGTTCACAATATCAATATTTCTTTTTTCGCATCCTCCTCCGATATTATATGTCTCACCTCTGCGCCCGTGCTGCATGATTGCCCATATGGCTTTGCAATGATCTTCCACATAGAGCCAGTCACGGATATTAATACCTTCTCCATATACCGGAAGCGCTTTGTCTTCGATGGCATTTAAAATCATAAGCGGTATAAGTTTTTCGGGAAATTGATACGGACCATAGTTATTTGAGCAGTTGGATATTGTTGCAGGAACTCCGTAAGTTACCGAATATGCCCGGATAAGGTGGTCTGAAGAAGCTTTTGAGGCGGAATAGGGGCTGCTGGGATTATACGGAGTTGTTTCCGTAAAATATCCCGATTTGCCAAGCGAACCGAAAACTTCATCGGTGCTTACATGATGGAAAAGTTCAAGCTTGTTTTTGTTTTGCCTTGCAAGTTCCAGAAGGCAAAAGGTTCCTTCTATGTTTGAATGTATAAAATCTCCCGGATTTGTTATTGATCTGTCCACATGCGATTCTGCGGCAAAATGGCATATGGCGTCAATTTCAAATGTCTCAAACAGCCCGGTAAGTTCGGAAAGATTGCATATATCCGTTTTATTAAAAAAATAACGGTTTGGGAACGCTTCTTTTATGCCTGCAAGATTTTCCGGATTTCCTGCGTATGTAAGTTTGTCAATATTTACAACACGTCCGTTAAAATCGGTTTCTGAAAAAAGATACCGTATGAAATTTGAACCGATAAATCCACAGCCGCCTGTAACCAGTATGTTTTTCATTTATCCTTCCTGATAATTTTCTGCAAAAAATGCTGTTTTACCGTGAAGCCCTTTAATAAATTTTCTGCGGTTAGCATACATACCCATGCCCGATTACAACCTATCGTACTTCTGACCCCGACAGGACAATTTTATGGCAACATATACCACATATCGTTTTAAATCGAGATAAATTTTAATTTCAACAGATACAACTGTAAAGAAAAATGTTGAAATAATTAAGTATAAAATGATATGAAATGTATCGTAAATTTGATATGGATAACAATAACATTTGTCGCATCAAACTTATTACCTGATATTGAATAAAAAGTATAACCGGAAATTAAGATATGGAATTAAATGAAAAACAGCTGAACCTCTTAAAAATGCTTCCCGGCATAGACCATATTATTGAACTTTCAAAAACGGAACCGTCTTTTTTTAATGTTCCAAGATCGGTTCTTCTTCTGTCTATAAGAAAAACAGTAGGAAAATTAAGAAATGAAATATTAGATGTTAGCCATGGCCTTAACGAAAAAGATCTGACCGATTCCATGGTTATTGAAAAAATAAAAGATGTTGTAAATAAAGCGATGACGCCCAATCTTAAACAGGTTATTAATGCAACCGGTGTAGTTATTCATACAAATTTAGGCCGTTCCATACTTGCTGCTGATGCGCTTGCAAATCTTGATTTGATTGCGGGGAACTATTCAAATCTTGAGTTCGATCTGGAAAAAGGTGAACGCGGCCTTCGCTACACCGCTGTTGAAGAATTATTATGTGAATTAAGCGGGGCAGAAGCTGCTATGGCTGTAAACAATAATGCGGCAGCCGTTTTGTTGTGTCTTGAAACAATAGCCAGAAACAAAAGTGTTATAGTTTCAAGAGGCGAGCTTGTTGAGATAGGGGGATCATTTCGGATACCTGACATTATCGCAAAGAGCGGGGCAATATTAAAAGAAGTCGGAACAACAAACCGAACCCGCTTTCAGGATTATGCCGGTGCAATTGAAAATGAGACCGGGCTGTTGTTAAAAGTTCATACCAGCAATTACAGCATTGTCGGTTTTACTGAAAATGTTAATTTAAAGGAGCTTGTTTCTCTTGGCTCAAAACATAACATTCCCGTTATGGAGGATTTAGGCAGCGGAACCTTTATCGATTTTTCGGCATACGGTCTTACTAAAGAACCAACTGTCCAGGACTCGGTATCAGCCGGAGCAGACATCGTAACTTTCAGTGGAGATAAACTTCTGGGAGGCCCCCAGGCCGGTATTATTGTGGGCAAGAAGGATATTCTTGATAAGATTAAGAAGAATCCTTTAACAAGAGCGCTTCGTATTGATAAGCTGACGCTTGCTGCCCTTGAAAGCACCCTCAGATTATACAGAGATCCTGAAAAAGCCGTACAGCTTATTCCAACGCTTTTAATGTTGACGATTCCCGTAGATTTAATCAAAAAACGTGCAGCAAAACTAATCCGGCTTCTTACCGGCATAAAAAATTCCGCCCTCTCAGTTAAGCCTGTTGATCTGAATTCCAAAGCCGGTGGCGGGTCCTTGCCTCTGATTGATCTTCCCAGTAAATGCATAGCCATGAAAATTGCCGGTATGTCGGCAAACTTTATTGAGAGAAGTATGCGTGAGAATATACCACCGATAATAGGAAGAATAGAAGATGATAATTATATCATGGATATTAGAACCGTAAAGGAAGATGAGTTGATAATTATTAAAGATGCTGTAACCGCTATTTTACGCAGGAATTAATAATGAAAGAAACCGCAAGTACTGATTATCATGATTTATTTCAACACCGCAGCAGTTCAAATGAATTTTTGCTTTCAAAAGCTGATCTGAAACCCATTTTAAGATCTAAACACAAAACTGAAAAAAAAGAAGATGAGCAAAAAGATATTTTAAATACCCTTTTTCCCAGCATGCTTAGCAAAGAACCGTTTATGGAGTATGCCATGAAACAGCTTGCCCCGTTTCTTGCTTTTGCTGCTATGATAGTCCGTATAGATAATATGGACAGCTTTGAGCAGGAAGGCCGGAATCCGGCTGATATGGACAAGGCGCTTGGAGACATAGCAGGGGAAATAAATAATATATGCGAAGCCGAAAATGGATTTTGGGGACGTCCGGAACGTTTTGAGTTCGGCTGCTATTTCCCTGGTGAAGATGCTTCGGCATGCTTAAAGTTTGCAGTTAAACTGAAAGCAAAGGTTGATAAACTGGGAGTAAATACGGTAACAACCGGAGTTGCAGCATATCCGGCGTTTATATACAGGAAAAATGATGTAATAATCAATGCCGGAAAGGCTCTCGAACATGCGGATTTTTTTGGTCCGGGCAGTATAGTAGCTTTTGATGCTGTCAGCCTGAACATAAGCGGTGACAAGCTTTATCAGGATGGAGATATTGACGGGGCTATCAAAGAGTTTAAAACAGCTCTTTTATTTGATCCCGATAATGTTAATGTTCATAACAGCCTTGGAGTCTGTTACGGAGTTCTTGGGGATTTTACAAAGGCGATTAAGGAATTTAAAGCAGCGATGAAATTTGCCCCCAAAGAGATAATGCCGCTTTATAACGCAGGCCTTGTTTATCACTTGACCGGTAAGAAAGAAAAGGCTCTTAAGTATTTTAATAAGGCGGGGGATCTTGGGGAGGAGTTATTTGAAATAAATTTTCAGACAGGAAAGCTTCTGCTTGATCTTGGTAAACATGAAGAGGGGAAAAAATATTTAGAAAAAGCTCTGGAGATAAAACCGGAATCAAGCGTTGCATTATTTTATCTTGGTGAAAGCCTTGCAGCAACAGGTAAGAAAGATGAAGCAGAGGCTGCCTACCAAAAGGCGATAAAAATTAATCCTAATGATGCGGCTTCCTTGTCTTCTCTTGGTTGGTTATATGAAAAGGAAAATAAAAACAGTGATATTTCTTTTGCCTTTTGCAAGCAGAGTGTTGAGATAAATCCTGATAACGGCCTGTTCAGGTTGAGGTTGGGAAGACTTTATCTGAAGCGGAATCTATATAAAGAAGCGTTATTGGAATTGGAAAAAGCGGAAAAGCTTGGCTGTGAATCAGGTATGTATATTAAGATGGCCAGAAACGGAAAATAATAAATTATGAAAGACATAATTGAAAATATAGTTGAAGAAAGTATAGAGCTGAAAAGAAAATTTATAAAAAAGAATACTGATCTTATCATTGATGGGGCTGATAAAATATCGGATTGTCTTATATCCGGTCATAAAATTTTAATTTTTGGGAACGGGGGAAGTGCTGCCGATGCACAGCATATTGCGGCTGAATTTGTAAACCGGTTCAGAATAGAACGGCTCCCTCTTGCAGCTCTTGCCCTGACAACCGATACTTCAATATTGACGAGCATAGGAAACGATTATAGTTTCGATGATATCTTTGCAAAGCAGATTCTTGCCCTTGGCAAAAAGCACGACATTGCCATAGGAATAAGCACAAGCGGCAATTCAAAAAACGTTATAAAAGCAGTGGAAGCTTCAAAAGCAATCGGCATTTATACTGTTGTTTTAACAGGCCGCGGCGGAAAACTTGCTTCTTTGGCGGATATGATTTTTCCTGTGGAGTCCGATATAACAGCCAGAATCCAGGAAGTTCATATATTGCTGGGACATATTATTTGCGAGCTTGTTGACAGGAACCTGTTTCCGGAGCAGTTTTTGATGAACCCGCAAAAAATTTGATTAACGTTTATGAAGGGACCAAATTAAGATATGTCGCATTCTTTTAAACCTTTAGACACCGGTAAGCTTAAAACCTATTCCATATCAGGAAGAAAAAGCAAGGTTTCTGTTAAAGATTTTGCATCAGTCTGGAAAAAAGGAGATTCTTTTAACAAATTCTTAGATACTCTTCCCGATATACTGGCTGCAAAAGATATTAAAGAAGTAATATCTTCAATAGCGAAAGCTTCTTTAAACAAGAAAACCGTATTTGCAGGTATGGGAGCCCATGTTATTAAAGTCGGCTTGAATCCCATCATAATTGATCTTGTGCAACAGGGAATTATATCGGCAGTTGCCATGAACGGAGCAGGGATTATTCATGATTTTGAGATTGCCTTAAACGGAGGAACCTCGGAAGATGTTGAAGCTTCAATAGGCGACGGTTCATTTGGTATGGCTCATGAAACCGGAGAATTTTTAAGCGAGGCAATCAAGAGGGCGGAAAAGGAATCTCTGGGGCTGGGTGAAGCAGTTGGAAAAGCTATTGTAGAAAATAATCTTGCTTTTAAAGATAAAAGTATACTTGCAGCAGGCTATCTGTCCGATATTCCTGTTACGGTTCATGTTGCAATAGGAACGGATATAATTCATATGCATCCGGGTTTTGATGCAGGGGCTGCCGGAAGGGCGTCTTACAGGGATTTTCTCACTTTTGCATCTGTTGTATCAACACTTAACGAAGGAGTTTATCTTAACATAGGATCTTCGGTTATTTTGCCTGAAGTATTTCTTAAATCAACAACTCTGGTGCGCAATCTTGGTTATAATCTGGAAAATTTTACTACTGTAAATATGGATTTTATGAGGCAGTACCGTCCGATGACCAATGTAGTAAACAGGCCTACCGCCAGGGGAGGAAAAGGCATAAATCTTACCGGCCATCATGAAATAATGCTGCCGCTGGTAGCAGCCGGCGTGATAGAAATGATGGATTTGAACAAATGAATATAAAACAATTCCGCTATTCATCCGATAATCTTGCTTATCTTGTTTATAACAACAAAACCGCTGTTGCAATAGACGGCGGCGCTGTTGATTCTATACTTTCATTTGTAAAGCAAAACGATTTAAAACTTAAATTTGTTACAAACACACATGCGCATCCTGACCATACTTTAGGCTTAAGATCACTTCTTGATCGTTCAGGAGCATTGTATCTTGATAGCGATAATCTTTTTAAAACAGGATATGTTGAGCTGGAAGGAGAAAAATTAAGCATAATCCATACTCCGGGGCATACCAATGATTCAGTAACCTTTCATGGTGATAATTTTCTTATAACCGGGGATACTTTGTTCAACGGAACTATCGGAAATTGTTTTACGGGTGATAATTTATTGTTTTTGGATTCGATAAAAAAGCTCATGTCTTTTCCGGAAAAGACTGTAATATATGCAGGTCATGATTACTATGAGTATGCCATGGAGTTTGCAAGAGTAATTGAACCGCAAAATGATAATATCAACGCCTTTTTAAAAAAATACAATCCTCTTATTGTTTCTTCCACTCTTGAAGATGAATTTACGGCTAATCCATATTTAAGATTTAATAATCCCATACTGGTTTCTGCTTTAAAAGAAAAAGGTTTTCCCGTTTCCACGGAACAACAACGCTGGGAAGCTCTTATGAGTTTTGAATAGAGTACTAATATGCACAGGCAGCAGGGTTTATGAATATAAAGGATTATGTAAGAAAAAAGGCGGAAAAGTTTTTTGAAGGTGCTAAAACAAGCCATGACTGGGAGCATACATTAAGGGTATGCAGTCTGTGTGAGCGTATAGGCCCTGTTGAGAAAGCCGACATGGAAGTACTGATAGCCGCTGCACTTCTTCATGATATAGGCAGAGCCGAACAGGATGCAAGTTTTGGAGCGGTATGCCATGCAGAAAAAGGCGCCCAGATGGCAGAACCAATTATAAAAGAGCTTTTTCTTTCACAGGCCCGGAAGGAAAATATTATTCACTGCATAAGGTCGCATCGTTTCAGGGGAAAATGTATGCCCGAAACCGCTGAGGCGAAAGTATTGTTTGATGCGGACAAAATAGATGCAATAGGTGCTGTTGGAGTAGCAAGGGCTTTTTTATTTGCAGGGGAAGTTGGAGCTAAGCTTCATAATCCTGATATAAAAGTGGAAGATACAAAACCGTATACAAGAGAAGATACCGGATACAGGGAGTATAAAGTTAAGCTATACAGAATAAGAGAAAGAATACTGACCTGTGAAGGCAAAAAGTTCGCGGAAGAGCGCCATGCTTTCATGGAGGAGTTTTTTAAACGGTTTACAGAAGAATATGATGGGAAGAGGTAGCTTTTATGAGTATTAATATAGTTGAAAAAATAGATGATTTGGTCAAAATAAACAATGTGCTTGTAAGTGTTTCGGACAAAAAGAATCTTGAAACATTTATTCCGCAGCTTGTTGAAATAAATCCTGAAATAACGATATTTTCAACCGGGGGGACATTTGCCAGGCTGAAAGAAATTCTTGGCGAAAAATCAAAATGTCTTATCCAGGTTTCAGATTACACAGGCCAGCCTGAAACGCAGGGCGGTCTTGTGAAGACTCTTGATTTTAAGATATATCTTGGAATTCTTACCGAAACTTACAATGAATCACATAAGGCGGATCTTGCCAGAACAAAAAGCGTCCCCATAGACATGGTTGTTGTAAATCTTTATCCCTTTAAAGAGACAATATCGAAACAGGGAGTTACGGTGGAAGATGCCCGCGGAAATATTGATATCGGAGGGCCTTGTATGATAAGGGCTTCCGCCAAGAACTATCTCAGAGTAGCTTCAGTAGTCGATTCCAAAGACTATGCTGCTATAATAAACGAGCTGAAAGAAAAAAATAACACAATATCTTTAAAAAGCCGCTTTGAGCTTGCTAAAAAAGCTTTTGCTCATACAGCAGTTTACGACAGGACAATTGCTGATTTCCTTTCAGGAAAAACTTTTGAAGAAATGAGCAAGTGCTATAAAATGTAAAGTTCTTATCGTCATTCCGGCGAAGGCCGGAACCCGGTTTACGCTATAAAGCGAGCTGAAAATATTTATAGGGGGAATAGATGCCGCAAGATCTGAAAAAAATGTATAAAACTATAATGGATGACCATTTTACACCGGCAATGGAAATAAGCTTTGTTGACGGTGATAAAAGACAGACTCTTTTTTATGAAAAAGTTACATGGACAATTGATGATATAAGAAAGGGCTTAAGATACGGCGAAAACCCGGGCCAGGAGGCAGTACTTTACAAGCTGGTAAACGGTAATCTTGTTTTAGGAGAAACAGGCACAATACTTCCCGGAAAATACCTTGTTTCGGATGCCGAACTGCTTCAGTCCGGCAAGCATCCCGGAAAGACAAACCTGACTGATGCCGATAATGCATTGAATATTTTGAGATATTTTGTCAATCAGCCAGCTGCGGTAATAGTAAAGCACAACAATCCATGTGGAGTTGCTCTTTCCGATACTTTGGTTGACGCCTATCTAAAAGCAAATATTGCAGACAGAATTGCGGCTTTTGGCGGTTGTATCGCCTTAAACCGTTCCGTTGATGTATCGACAGCAGAAGCAATAAGTATGCAATATGCAGAAGTAGTGGTAGCTCCCGAGTTTGAAGAAGGCGCGATGAATATCTTTGCAAAGAAGAAAAATTTAAGAGTAATGAAAATAAAAAACATTGAAAAACTCCATAATTTTGTCGGGGAAAGATTCGTTGAATTTAAAAGTCTTATAGACGGTGCTGTTGTTGCCCAGTGGTCTTTTGTGCCGCAAGCGCGTTCAAAGAAAGATTTACGTTCTGCCGAATGTTCTTATAAAGGCACAAACTATAAAATCAACAGGGAGCCTACCGAAAAAGAGTATGAAGATATGTTGTTTGGCTGGCTGGTGGAAGCAGGTGTTACTTCAAATTCAGTAATTTATGTTAAGGACAAAGTTACAGTCGGGATAGGAACCGGTGAGCAGGACAGAGTAGGGGTTGCAGAAATCGCAAGAGACAAGGCATACAGAAAACTTGCAGACAGATATTGTTTTGAACAATACGGGATTTCCTATAACGATTTTACTGATAAAGATAAAAAAGCTGAAATTGATCAGAGAGTGGCAAATGAAAAAGGTGGCCTGATAGGAGCCGCTATGGTCAGCGATGCTTTTTTCCCTTTCAGAGACGGGGTGGATGTAGGAATCAGGGAAGGAATTTCATGCGTTATCCAGCCGGGTGGCTCCGAAAATGACTTTCAGTCCATTGAGGCCTGCAATGAGGCAGGAGTTGCCATGGTTTATACGGGACAAAGGAGTTTTAAGCATTGATGGAAAGGCTTCAAGGATAGTCCACGGCGAAGGAGAGAAAATTGTGAGATTTTTTTTAATAGCATTAATTTTAATCAGTTTAACCGGTTGTGCAAGTGTTCAGGAGGATTGGCGGATTACAAAAACGCAAAATTCAAAAAGTGCATATAGCAGTTTCTTGTCAAACCATCCTGATAGCGAGTATTCTGCGGAAGCAAGAATAAAAATTGATGAATTCGTATGGTTGAAAGCAAAGCAGGAAAATCGGGTTTTTGAGTATGAAAAGTTTATAAAATATAATCCAAATAATATTTTTGTTTCTGAAGCAATTAAAAATATAAAGATATTAGAATGGGAGTCTGCAAAAAAAGACGATACGATAGAAAGTTATGAGAAGTTTTTAAAAAAATATCCTGCGGGTTCTTATGCAACCAAGGCCACGGATTCGATAGCCCGTATAAAAAAGGAGACAGAGTTAAAAGCTTTTCAAAGTGTTTCAAACTCGAAAATCAGAGCTAAATTGATACAATTTCTTAATGACTACCCGAAAAGCGAATATAGAGAAAAAATACAAGAGCGCCTTTCTTTGTTCTCTTCAAATACATTAGCAAAACCGCTTCTTCTTCCTTACGAAGAGCTTGGGCTTAATAATCCAATGTCCGGAGAAGAAGCAAAGGAAAAATTCAGGAAACAAGGTTCCATGAACATAATTATGCCGGTAGCCGAATTTAAAAAGGATGCATCCAGCATAATAGTACTTCATAAGGATTCTAAATTTCCAGGCATTATAGTCGGCACAATATACGGCGGAAAATTAAATCTCTCACCGTCTCATTACTATTTTCCGGATATAAGTCCACCAGACAATAAGCATGGATATTTTATATATAGCCTTAAACTTCTTTTGCCTGTAGGGACTGAGTTTTCAGCTCCTAAAGACAAATGGATTCAATGGAAAAATGTAGAGTTTAAAGGTGGAAGTTTGAAGTTTCTTGAAGAAGGAGTTGAGTTCAGCGCAGGGATGGAAATAACAAAATTTAAAGAATGATTGAGTTATGGCAATTGTCATAAATCTTTTATGATTGGGTATGGGTACGTATGCTAACCGCAGGAAATTTGATAAAATCTCATCCCATAAATACGGAAAGAACGTCTCTTCTCGCATTAACGTGCATGATTGTGACCTGAATGAGATCCTCCGGCTTCAAATCTATACCGCTTGAAGACGGAAGCTCGCATTCAATCATGTATTCAGGTATAAGTATCTGATAGCTTCTCCTTCTTTTACCAAGTACTATGGCTTCTTCTTTCTGCCCGGTTCTTGATTCAAGGTATTTTAAGAGCCAATAACGGTTTCGCCTGGATTGAAGGCTTAATACATTTGCCATGGGCTGCTCAACAAGCTGTATGATTTTATTTATTTCTTCGGATGTGTGTGGTGTGTCCAGGCCGCAAATCGCCCTTATCTGACGCTGGGTTATAAGATCATAATATTTCCTGATTGGCGAAGTTGCAGTTACATAGCAGTTAAGACCAAGCCCCGCATGTCGCTCCGGAACGGAACCAAGATTAAATCTGCTCAGCAAGCGTCTCTGCATATAATTTTGAAACAAAGATCCATTTTCCCCTCTGTAAAGACGCTGCTTTGCATCAGGCTGTGCTCTGAAAACGGCAGGGGTATTGTTTTCCGCAAGAAACTTTGCCATAAGCCAGTTTGCCATTATCATGATCTCTGAAATCATCATTCTTCCGGGGCTTTCCCTGTTTATTTTGTTTAATGTTATCACCCGGTTTTCATCAACCCAAACATTGATATCAGGCATAGTAATATATACAGCTCCGGAATCCAGTCTTGCACGGCGGAATTTTTTCGCCAAATCATAAAGAACGGCTATTTCCTTGTTATCATCTACAACAGTGTTTGCATCATAATACGTCATCTGGCGCTTTACCCTGACAAGAGACGGGAAAATATCATAGTCGATAATGTCGGCTGTGGGCCTTATCTTTACCATGACACTAATGCATGGACGTATTTGTCCTTCTTTAAGGCTGCAAACTTCTTCAGCAATAACAGCCGGAAGCATGGGTATTTTATGATCCGGCATATAAATCGAACTTGCCCGGATAATCGCTTCACTGTCAACAGGGTCACCCTTTTTAACAAAATGGGCCACATCCGCTATATGTATGCCAAGACTATAATAGCCCCCCTTATCCTCAATGCTGATTGCATCATCAAAATCAAGGGTGGACTGCCCATCAATTGTAATTACTAAAAGATCTGTAAGGTCTTTACGTTTATCATGTAAAAAAACCTTATCGGGAAGGGATTTTATTTCTTCGGCTCTGCTTGTTAAGGTATCAGGGAAAGAAACAGGAATTCCCAGTTTGTGAAGATCAATGTTTTCGTCTTCATCGAATATTCCAAGCCCGACAAAAAGCCGGAAAAGCTCATCATTGGGTTCTATGCCTGCTTTTTTTAAAATAGCTTTTGACGTTTGATAATGAAGGCTGTCTTTTCCGAATAAATAAGCCGATTTTAATATCTCGGCAAACTCTTTTTTATCACCATTTAAGCTGCCTTTTGAAAAAGGCTTGTTAATTGCATTTCTAACCCAAAGCCCCGCTTCTTCTATCAGTCTGTTTATACGTGCTGTTTCTTTTTCTTTTTCATCTAATTGCCCAACCGTTTCTTCGGGATTTGGTAAAAACCTGTCACAATCAAACTTGAAATACGTTCTGTTATTAAAAAATGCCCTTATCACAGCCGATTCATGATCACATGTAGAATTATCGGGAAAACAGAAATGTGTCATTGCTGGCAGATCAATCCATTCATGATCCGATTTCAGCATATCCCATAATTGCTTGATATTTATATGGTTAATAAGAGATCTTCGTCTGTTTGAAATTTCTTTGAGAGCAGCAATGATTTTATTTCTGCCCATAGACAGGTCAATTTGCATCTTGCCTCTATGGGAAAGACGCTGATCGGAAAGATTAACTTCCCGATTCGATTCGGTTAACAACCTGACCCTATGATTTTTGACTTCCAGAACGACCGCACAAACAATCTTCTGCAAGTCTATATATTCAACTATATTTCCTGATTCCATGCGGTTATAATAACAATCAGGCAGTTTAAAGTCAATTAGGTTCTTATTATATAGCATTTGTCATAATGAATTTTTAATACGCGGTAATTGTAAGAATAAGCTTATAACGAAACAACAGCGGCATCTTTTGTGTGACAAAATAGTAGATACTAATTAATACTTGACGTAACAGGTTATTTTTCTTATTATTCTGCAATATAACATAAGCGGTTTCCATGCTTATTTCACTTTGACCGGTATTATATCATCATCGGAGGTTTTAGGATTTTGCATTGAGGTGATCTATAACTGAAAAAAGGCGGGAGAGAAAATGGCTTTTCCCGACAGGAAAAAGTCGGTTTATAAGTCCATAATAGTTGGATAATAACTATATTGCTGACACAACAGCTGTTACAGATAAAGGATAAAAATCCGGCGCATGTTTGATTTTTTTAAAAACTTATTCAAATTTCCGCCACTTAGCGATTTTCCCCTCAAAAGTTATATTGCCGACTTCTCTATAGAGCATTTGGTACCGGGAGTGGATAACATCCGGTATGATGTTTTGATAAGTTCTGATTTTATCAATAATACCCGTAAACTTGTGTATAGATTGATGTCGCATCATGCCGGTATCGAAAAAAAAGGGATCGAATCATTTTCCGGCGAATGGCCTGTTGAGGTAGACAACTACAAACAGATCTATAAAGAATTAATGCTTGACGCAATAAATAAAGCTAAAGTCAGTAAACAGATCTCAATAGTTTATCTGCTTCAAACTGCCGTCCTCAAAATACTTCTTGAAGAAATCCGGGCACAGTATGAGACTTTGATTGTTCAACTGAAAAAAAATGTGCGCCAGAAAGACCTTTCAGACTATAACAACAGTTACCGGGAAGAATCCTACTATTTTAATGTAAACCTGCGGAAGATCCATCTTGACCGTGCAATTATCGAACGGAAAGTTGGCCAGGATATCTGCGGATTTTGGGCCGAAATTGAACAAAATGAAATCCAGCCGATGCTTGAAGCCATATTTGGCTGTGGCACACAGCTTTTTGAAAACCTTCTGACGAATCCTATCCTGCACACACAACAATATGACAACGCATTTATCATGCTCAATGAATATGATTTATGTCTCGGCCGTCGCGCTAATGATCCGGACAAATATGAAGCTCTGATCTTTATTGTTTCTCAGATAATCAATGCGATAGGTTTGCATGACCCCAATTTTTCCTGTGAAATCATTGAACAGCGCTTAAACCCGAATCCGCTGCAGGATCAGGAAAACACTCATATGAACCGGCGCGCTTACAATGAAAAAATTGAAGGATTCATCCAAAATCAGGACAACATGGATTTGCTTTTTAACTGGCTGCGAACAAAAGCCGATTATCGGAACTTAAAAAATCAAAAAGCTTCCCGGAATGAGCTTATGCGCTTGAAAAAGCAAATGAAAAATCAAAAGAAGCTGTTACATTATGCATATAGGATATTTAAACGCAAAGGATTGATAGAGCTTATATCTGCTGCACATATAATGCAGCCTGAACATCTGAAATACTGCCCGCCCTTGAATCCCCATCAGATCATACAGTATCTGGTTTCATCAAAGACACGTAAAAATATAAAAAAGCGCCTCAAACAAATGAACCAGGACTACGGTCAGGCTTTTTCGATTCGTGTGCTTAATAAAAAAATCAAACTGCTCAGAAAGGCAGCTGCTTTTCAACATAAAAGCATTCTAATCCGTTTTCTCAAAGCTTTTTCCCGTTATCATCGGGATATATGCAATTTCAGGATAATCCGGAACTGTATGGAAATGGTGAATATCGCCACTGAGGACAGGATCATAAACCTGTCACGGGTTAACAACACTTTATATCAATTCCTGTTGCCCCATGAACGTCCTCCTGAAAAGGCAGCCATCATAAATCATGTTGTGCTTAAGGCCGACGTACGCGGATCCACAGATATCACCTATCAGATGAATGAACGCGGCTTAAATCCGGCCTCATATTTCAGCCTTAATTTTTTTGATCCAATATCTGAAATACTTTCTGAGTACGATGCAACAAAAAATTTTATCGAAGGTGATGCAGTAATTTTATCGATTTTCGAGTATGAAAATGTTCCTTCCGGCTGGTTCTGTGTCTCAAAGGCATGTTGCATATCTCTTAACATATTGATGATTATCAAGCGATATAACGAGAAGAGTCAAAAATTTCAGTTGCCGATTCTTGAACTTGGTATAGGTATCAGCTATTCGGACAAAGTTCCGGCCTTTCTTTTTGACCATGCCAACCGTATTATGATTTCATCGGCAATAAATCAGGCCGATCGTTTGTCGAGGTGCTCCAAAGCCGGAATAAGACTTTTTATTAATCAGGACAGCCTTTTTAATCTTTACGTTTTTCAGGCCTTTGATGATGACAATGTGATTGATACTGCTGATGATCTTTTTTTGCGTTATAATGTAAACGGCATTGAGTTGAATGCAGAAGGTTTTAAAAAACTTTCCAACGAAATTGATCTGAAACTGCTTCCGGGTAATTTAACAGATATAAATGATCTTAAGTCAAATTTTTACACCGGCAAATTCCCGACAAAGAGCGGATACTATCAACGTTTACTGATAAGAGAATCCCGGATTCCAATTATTGATGCAGCCACATTTAAAATCAAGAGCTTATCTTCACGTAAATATTACGAAGTGTGTTCAAATCCAAAACTTTATAATTGGGCCGATCAATTTTGACGGGCTTGCAGAAAGTGCATTGGTTTTTCACGGTCTTATAATGAACGAATAACAGCTTGAGCAGCCATGATCCCGTCTACAGCCGAGCTTACTATTCCTCCGGCATAACCTGCTCCTTCTCCGGCAGGGAAAAGTCCGGATACACTTACCGATTCACCCGATTCATTGCGCAATATGCGATAAGGGCTTGAACTCCTGGTTTCAGCGGCATAAAGAAGAGTTTCTTCCGGTATAATCCCGTCCATAAAGCTTAACATTTTCGGAATAGCGACCGTTAGTGTTTCACAGATAAAATCCGGAAGAATATTATGCAGATCTGCAGGCCTCGCTTTTTTCCAGGATCTGTTCTGGGTAAGAACATCAGTATATTTTTTTGTAAGAAACCCGGAAAGAGAAGCTGCAGGAAGAGAATAATCGCTTCCTCCTTCGGCATATGAGCTACGTTCCATTTTTTCCTGAAAATCAATGCCTGCAAGAGCAATGTTTACTTTGTCCTTTTTGAGCTGATAATCGCTTGGATCAACAGGGACAAGAAAGGCGGCATTGCCAAAATTTCCCGACCTTTTGGAAAGGCTCATTCCGTTTGTGGTTAAAGCGCCATGAGATGATGAGCAGGATATCACTGTTCCGCCGGGGCACATACAAAAAGTGTAGCAGGCGCGATGCAACTTATCCTTTTTAAAGGTTAAGCGGAAAGGCGCTGCTCCAAGATGCGGATGCCCTGCAAAGCGGCCCCATTGCGCCCGGTTTATGAGTTTTTGGGAAAACTCAAGGCGAACTCCGGCAGCAAATGATTTCGGTTCAAGCATAACGGATGATTTTGCAAGCATTGTATAAATATCTCTGGCACTGTGTCCGCATGCGAGTAAGCAATGCCCGGTTTCAATTTCTTTTCCGTTAACAATGATTCCGGCAAGCTTTTTCTTTTCAATATGGATACCTTCCAGGCAGGAATTAAAGCGTATTTCTCCACCTTTTGTTTCGATAAGATTTCGGAAGGATTGCACGATTTGTCTTAAAAGATCGCTTCCAAGATGAGGTTCCGCATCTATCAGAATATCTTCTTCAGCCCCGCATTTTACAAGGGTTTCGAGAAAACGGCGCACTCCTGAGCGGTTCTTGCTGCGCGAAGTAAGCTTGCCATCCGAAAAAAGTCCCGCTCCTCCTTCCCCGAAAAGAACATTACTCTCAGGATTAAGCGTTCCGTTTTTCCAGAATTGTGAAACTTGAAGAGTACGTTCTTTAACAGGAGCTCCGCGTTCAATTAAAAGCGGGGAAAGCCCCGCTTCCGCCAGTACCAGCGCTGCCATTAATCCTGAAGGTCCGGCGCCAATTACAATAACCGGTTTGTTCGTTTTTCCCGGTATTTTTCTGATATTGGTCTCAGCCGGGACGGTTGCTTCTCTGATTTGTTCGATATCAACATCTTCGGGCAGTATAAAATCATTTAAGATTTCAATTTCAGCAGTAACTGAAAAAACCGGAGCTTCCCTGCGCTTTCGGGCATCTATGGATCTGCGGATAATTTTTACAGCCGAAAGGATATTCTTACTGCATCCAAGTTTTGCGGCAGCAGCAAGTTTGATATCGTTATCTTCATAATCAAGCGGAAGTAAAATCTGGCGGATTTTTATGAGCATAAATATATATTTAATATCAACTTTGTTTTAAATCAAGACTGATATTGATCCCAGGGTAACCGCATTTGGATTTTATATACATGTTAAAAGCCGGAATGACGAAAGGGGGTATTTCGTGACATGAAAAGATTAACACATATATTTAAAGGTTCTTGAATGAAACGGAAAAAAAATGTATAGGTTATGCTTTCCAGATAGAAAAGCAGCTGATTTTGGGAAATATAATTAAATTTATGTGAGCTGAAAATAACATAAAAGAATAATGAGATTTGCAATTGGCTCATATATGCAACAATCTATTAAATTATACTGCTAAGTGATGCCAAAGATGGATCCTGAAATAAGCATTTGTATTCCTACATATAATCGTAAAGAGTATCTGAAAGAAACTCTGAAAAGTATCTTTGATCAGACGTACAGCAATTACGAAATCGTTATTGTTGATGACGGCTCTACAGACGGTACGGAACAAATGCTTAAAAAAGAGGGTTTTACTGTACGTTATCACTGGCAAAAAAACAGCGGTGATGCGACTGCAAGAAATAAACTTATTGAACTTGCACGGGGAAAACATATAACCTTTATCGACTCTGACGATTTATTGATTCCCGATGCTGTTGAGCGCATGGCGGATATTGTTAAACGTGAATCCGGCGATGTTGTTGTTTACGGAAGTTATATAGGCATCGACGAGCATGGAAACGAGACAAAAAAAAGCACACGCAAACTCTATAGCGGGCATGTTACACAATATCTTTTTCAGGATATTTTCATTCATTCCTGCGGATCGATGTTTCCCAAAAAGGTTTTGGACAGCATGGACGGATTTGATACAAGTCTTCATGTTTGCTCTGATTATGATTTGTGGCTTCGCCTGTCGCTCAAATGCAGGTTTTTTGCCCTTTCCGAACCGACTTTCAAACGCCGAAGGCACAGCAGCAATCTTTCAGCCGCTTCATTTAATAATATTTTAACTGAGTTGAAAGTGCTTGAACGCTTCTATTACGAATATGGCGGAAAGGAAGCCGTACCGGAAAAAACAGCGATGAACAGACTGGCCAGGGAAGGATACCGGGCTGCAAAAGCAGCTGCATGTGAAAGAAAATTTGTGCAGGCGAAGGATTTATTGAGAAAATCTTTGAATCGGAACTTTAGATTAAAGTCAGCTTACCTGTATTTTTTTATAGCTGCCCGACAACTGTTAGGCAGCTGTTAGGCAGAATGATGAAGAAACGGAAGAAAATGACAATAAAGCAACTCGTAGGAAAATATACAGCCGACAGGAATTATTACTTGACAAGCAAGTATAATGAAACACTGCTTCGCAGTGATTTCTTAGACCCGTTTTTCGAGTTGCTTGGTTGGGACATTAAAAACAATGCAGGTAAACCGACCAACGAACGAGAAGTAATTTTGGAAGAAGCATTGAAAGCAAACGCTTCCGAACATTCCAAAAAACCTGATTACACTTTCCGACTTTTTTCTGAAAGAAAATATTTTTTGGAAGCAAAGAAACCTTGTGTTTCTATTGAATCAAACAACGACACAGCAAAACAAGTCAGACGATGCGGATTTACGGCAAAGTTGAAAATTTCTGTTCTTTCAAACTTTGAATACTTGATCATTTATGACACCTCGGTAAAAGTTGAGAAAGACGATAATTATCAAAGAGCACTTGTAAAAAAGTATCATTACACCGAATACGAAAGCAAGTTTGAAAAAATCAAACAGCTTCTTGGAAAAGAATCAGTTTATTCAGGAGCATTTGAAACAGAGTGGAAAGAAATTGAAAGCAAAATCGATCAATACTCGATTGATAATTTATTCCTAAGCCAAATTAACGAATGGAGAAAAGCTTTAGGTGCTGAAATTTACAAACACGAGCCAAAAATTGACGAGCAACAACTTAATGATATTGTTCAGAGTTACATCAACAGAATTATTTTCCTTCGTGTTTGTGAAGACAGAAATTTAGAAGATTACCAAACCCTTTTGAAGTTTGCCAATTCAAATGATTTCAAGGCCTTAATCAAAAAATTTGAGCAAGCAGACAAACGCTACAATTCAGGACTTTTTAACCAGCTACTGAAAGACAAAATAGTTGAAAATATAAGCTCGGTATTTTGGACTATTATCAAGCAATTGTATTACCCTGAAAGTCCGTATTCATTCAGCGTTTTTTCTTCTGATGTTTTAGGAAGCATTTATGAAATCTTCCTTTCTGAAAAATTGACTGTTCAAAGCGTTTCAGTTATTTTAGTGAAGAAACCTGAAAATGTTGACCGTGACATTATCACTACACCAACATTTATCATTAGCGACATTTTACGAAATACCGTATTGAAAAAATGTGAAGGAAAATCAGACAAGGAAATTCTAAAGCTGAAATTCGCTGATATTTCGTGTGGTTCAGGTGCGTTTTTATTGGAATTATTTCAGTTGCTCAATGATATTTTGATTGACCATTATCTGAAAAACGATAAAACAAAACTCATTCAGACAAATATCAACACTTTCAAACTGCCTTTTGAAATTAAGCGACAACTTTTATTGAATTGTATTTACGGAGTTGATAAAGATTATAATGCGGTTGAAGCCGCCAAATTTGGTTTGCTTCTCAAATTGCTTGAGGGTGAAGATGTAAATTCAACCAACAAGACAAAACCTGTTCTCCCCGACCTTTCACAAAATATTTTCTTTGGAAACAGTTTATTGAATCCGAAGCAAGTAACAAATAAGAAAGACCAGGTAATTATCAATCCGTTTGATTTTTCAAAACTTCGCTTTGATGTAATTGTAGGAAATCCGCCTTATATGAAGTCGGAGGATATGAAAAACATTACTCCGCTTGAATTACCACTTTACAAGACCAATTTTGACTCAGCTTACAAGCAGTTTGACAAATACTTCCTTTTCCTTGAACAAGGAATCAATTTATTGGATGATGATGGAATTTTAGGCTATATCGTTCCGAGTAAGTTTACAAAAGTTGGCGCAGGTAAAAAACTTCGCGAATTACTCGCAGACAAAGAGTATTTACATTCCATTGTTTCATTTGGTGCAAATCAAGTTTTTACAGACAAAACAACCTACACTTGTTTGCTAATTCTGAATAAGAAACCACAAAAGACTTTCCAATATGCGGAAGTAAGAAGCTTGAAAAGTTGGAAAGTAAGAGAGCCAGAGGCTGCAAAATACGGTTCAAAGAAAACAAATGAATTAGATAGTGAAATTTGGGTTTTAGTGCCACCCGAATTGACTAACACTTACAATAAAATCGTTTCACAAAGTGTAAAACTTAATGATTTGGTTGGAAGTGACAATATTTTCAATGGTATTCAGACCAGTGCAAATGATGTTTACATTTTTACGCCAACTAAAGAGGATAAGAAGCATTTCTATTTTACAAAAAAAGGTGTTGATTACAAGATTGAGAAGGAAATAACAAAACCCTACTTTCAAACTTCTTCGGGCGAAGATAATTTATACACTTACAGAACATTCAAGCCGAATGCAAGGGTAATTTATCCTTATGTTACAACAAAAACAGGCGCTGACATAATTCCTCTAACAACTATTCAAAAGAAATTCCCTTTGGCTTATGGCTATTTACAAAAGCATAAAGCCATTTTAAATAATCCGAAACGTGATATTAAGCCTGAGCCAAAAACGAAAAATGAATGGCACAGATACGGTAGACATCAAAGTTTGGATAGTTGTGGACTTCCTTCAAAAATTATTGTTGGTGTTCTCTCTGTTGGCGACAAATACGCAATTGATATTCACGGAACTTTGATTTCATCAGGTGGAACAGCGGGGTATTGTGTTGTAGCAATTCCAACAACTTCCGATTATTCCATTTACTACATTCAAGCCATTCTCAACTCAAAATATTTGGAATGGTTCAGTGCGTTGTATGGCGAAGTCTTCAGGGGCGGTTACATAGCAAGAGGAACAAAGGTTCTGAAAAATCTTCCTATCAGAGATATTGATTTTACAGATGCAAAGCAAAAAGCAGTTCACGACAAAATCGTAGAAACTCAAAAAGAATTAATCAGCATTTATGACCAAATAGATGCAAACGCAGGAAATAAAAGAGCGTTAACTCCATTACAAGGTCAATTTGCAAGAGAGAAATCCAACTTAGAAAAGCTATTAGTTAAATTATACGATTTAGGTAGTGATGATTCATTAATCCCATTAATCAAAGAATTGTATGAAACTAATTAAGAACGCAACAGCCGAGAAATTGAGAGGTGGTTTTTATACACCTGAACCTATTGCTGCATTCATTTTGAAATGGGGCATCAATGGCAGTTCTGACTATGAAATTTTAGAGCCAAGTTGTGGTGATGGAATTTTTCTCGAACAATTGAAAGAGAACAACCATAAATTCAAATCGGTAACAGCTATAGAGTTTGATGATGTGGAAGCAGAAAAAGCTGATAAAATCAAACTCAACAAGAAGAATGTAATCAATACAGATTTTCATTTGTATTGCAATGATACCACACAGAAATTTGATTTAGTGGTTGGCAATCCGCCATACATTCGTTATCAATATTTTCAGGAAGAACAGCAAAATGAAGCCATCAAAGTTTTCAATCGTGCTAAACTAAAATATTCAAAACTGACCAATGCTTGGGTTTCTTTTGTGGTTGGTTCTAGTTTATTGCTCAAAGAAAAAGGTAAAATAGGTTTTGTAATTCCAGCCGAATTATTACAGGTATCGTATGCTCAACAACTCCGTGAGTTTTTGGCTCATTTCTACAATAAAATGAATATCATTTCTTTTGAAAAGTTGGTTTTCCCTGACATACAACAAGAAGTTGTTTTATTGCTTTGCGAGAAAAACGGAAGTGATTCACATTTAATTGAACACCTTGAATTGAGAGACGCTTCAGACCTTGAAAAGCTTGATGTAAACATCCTAAAAAGTCCTTCCAAAAAGATAGATTTCAAGTCAAATAAATGGACTTACTACTTTCTAGAACAAGAAGAAATTGACTTTTTGGAACAGATTGCAAATAAACGAAAAGTTCCGACAATTGATAATTATGCGAGTGTAGAAGTTGGCATTACCACAGGAGCAAATGATTATTTCACCGTTCCTTTGCCCGTTGTAGAAGCCTACGACCTGAAAGAATACGCAAAACCAATGGTTGGCAGAAGTGTTCAAGTCAACAGCGTAATTTTTACGGAAAAAGATTGGAAGCTAAACAGACAAACCAAAGCAAAAGCTCATTTATTGGTATTTCCAGCCAAAGAGAAAATTAACGGACACAAAGGAGTTAACTCTTACATTCGTTGGGGTGAATCAATGGGCGTAAATAAAGGCTACAAAACAGGTATTCGTGATGATTGGTTTGTAATTCCTTCCATCAAACTTTCAGATGCGCTATTTATCCGTAGAAACAACCTTTACCCTCGTTTAATCTTAAACGAAGCAAACGCATATACAACCGACACAATGCACCGTGTATTTATGAAAAAAGATACGGACAAAAATGCTTTTATTGCCAGTTTTTACAATTCATTGTCCTTGGCTTTTTCTGAAATTGTTGGTCGTAGTTATGGCGGTGGAGTTTTGGAATTGATGCCAAGCGAAGCAGGAAAAATTCTACTCCCCTACCAAACCGATAACGCAGATTTACTTGCCACCATTGACAAAATGATGCGAGAGAAAAAAAGCATTGATGAAATATTAGAAATCACCAACAAACAAATTCTGAAAGACGGATATGACTTTACAGATAAAGAAATAAAACTTGCGGATAGTATTTGGAAAAAATTATCCTGCAGAAGGTTAAATAGGAAAAGATAATAATTGCCTAACAAAGCGTCGCACTGGACGGCAAAAAGCGCCACCGGTGAACTTGCCGTTGGGCGTAAAATAAAACAGCAGGGTATTGTTATATAGGCTTTATCTGATGTATGAATGGGATGTTTTCCCAAAATCACGGATAGTTGTATCAGGAATCGGCTTATGATAAATGTATTGAATATTCTTAGCAAATATGATGGAAATTATCCTCTTATCAACGCACAAGCTGCTCTTGATAAAAACAAATTCAGATGTATTGTCTGCTATTTGAGAGGTGCTGATGATGGAAATAACGGACTTGAAAAACAAGGCTGCAAAGCGATCTATTTGAATGTAGATAGGAAAAAGGCCTATTGGTATAATTATCATATGGTTTCCAAAATCAGGCAAATAATTGATGAGGAAAATATTGATATTATCAACTGCCATCGCAGACGTTCAACTGAAGCCGGTGTTGCTGCTTCTTTGCTTTCAAAAGTAAATCCTGCCATTTTTTCCACCATTCATGGGCTAAGAAGATCTAAATCCTTTTTTAGAAAACTCAGAGAATTTTTTGTAAATAAGAAATTGGCCGGAATCATCTGTATATCATATGGAGTAAGAGATTATGTTGTAAAAACAAGCTGGCTTTTAAATGAGAGAAAAATAGCAGTTATTCAAAACGGGCTTCCTTTTGAAGAATTTACAGTTGATAGGGTAAAAGCAGAATCGAGAAAAGCCGTCTTGCCGGATGTTGGAGCAAAATATTGGTTCGGCAATATAGGAAGACTTACTGATGTAAAAAATCAGAAAACCCTTATCACAGCTTTTGCAAAATTTGTTGAGACTACGCCGGACAGTATTTTGCTTATAGCTGGTGAAGGCCCTTTAGAATCAGATCTTAAAAATCTTGTCGATAACTTCGGAATTAAAGACAAGGTTTTTTTTCTTGGTTTCAGAAAAGATATTCCACAAATCCTTAATGCGCTTGATATTTTTATTATCCCTTCATTGCGGGAAGGCTTATGTCTCGCATTATTGGAAGCTATGGCAGCAGGATTGCCTGTTATAGCTTCTGATGTTGGAGGAATTCCGGAAGTTTTTGGTAAAGCAAAAATGGGGAAATTAATAAAACCCTTAGATACCGAAGGTCTTGCTATGGCTATAAACGAACTGATTTCTTTGCCTGAAAAAACCTTTAAAGAGATTGGCGCTAATTCCAGAGACCGCGCGCTTACTGATTTTTCTTCAGCACGCATGAAAAAAGGGTATGAAGAGCTTTTTGAAAGTGTATTTGCAAAATAACGATTTTATGCAGTTGATGCATGCATCATTAATTAAGAAGTTTGCTTAAATTGGTTTTTGCAAATTCTATTGAAGGATCAAGTTCAAGAGCTGTTTTGTAATAATATATGGCTTTTTCTTTTTCTCCCATGTCGCGGTAGTTTGAAGCTATGTTGGCATAATCGATTGCAGAAGATGGATCTATGCTTATAACTTTCTTGAAATTTTCTATGGCCAGATCGTGTTCCTTGAGCATAAAATGGCAAAATCCCATCAGATTAAAAATATCGGTTCTTTCATTGTCGTGTTTTTCGCCTTCTTTGAGTGCATAAATAGCCTGCCGGTATTCTCCCATTTCTTTATAGCATACTCCTATATAGGAATATATGCTGGGAATATCCTGTTTTGAGGGATCTAAGTCAAGAGCCTGCTTGAAATAAGGCAAAGCTGAAACCGGATCATTTATCAAAAGATATGACTGGCCTATATAAAACTTGATAAAGTATTTTCCGGTAAGCACCTGATCCATATCCTTCAATTCATCAAGAGCCTTTTCAGGTTCATAGTTTTCAACAATAATTTTGGCACAAAACAAACCGGTGCTTGTGCCGGTAGCTCTTTCCCTGAAATGGGCTCCGGGAACTATTGTATAAAATGCAGGTATCTTAAGTTTTTGATGCATAGTATTTATAACTATTACTTCCAGATCGTTCGCAGAAAGTGCCGCAATAAGGTTTTCTACCTCCACCTTGATGTTATTACTGGAAATATCCGGCAGGGTTTGTATATCTTTAATTGTATCGGATTCAGTTATAAACCCGGCTTTATCAATGAAATTAAATTTTGGAAGGCCGCTTGCGACATAATTTGACGATGTGTTAAAATCTCCGGCAAGCTGAGCTACCTCGGTAAGCGCCCTGCTGAGAGCTTTTTGCGGGTCCGGCGTGGTTCCGGCAGTCCATACTATTTCACTTTTTTCAGGAAAGGTTGAAGGATCGTAAGCCAGAACACCGATGGTCGGTATTCCCAGACCCATTGAAAAATCGGATATATACAGATTAATTCCTGCCACACGGTATTTTTCTATCATTTCAACAACCATCGGATCTGTTGCTGAATCAGGGTTTATTTTTGCAACTTTCAGTTTATTTGCGCTTATAATTGAGCAAACATGCCTTTCCACTATTTCGCATATCCCCTGACATAAGGCTTCTTCCACGCAGTTTCCAGCCGATGGGCCGTTGAATTCGTTAATCATATAAAACCAATTAAACGGGATAAGCACTTTTTCTTTTCTGGTCAGATTATAGGCCCATGTCCATTTCAATGTAAGCTTATCATATATTTTACGTGTTATATCAAGATCTTTTGAAGAATCATGAACTGACTTTGCAATCATTTCAAAGGAAATCGCAGGGCCTTTTATATTTGCAGGTTTTTCGTAGAAAAAATTATCGGGATTATTACAAAAAGAAAAAAAACTGAATCTTTCAGCAAGTTCCATTATAGCGCTTGCCTCAGCCTGTGAAGGAGTTGCACCTTTTCCCATCTGCTTTTTGGTTCCTGTAACGGATAATGCGTCTTTACCGCATATGCTGAAATAAACGGGGATTCCAATTCGGCCGTTATCTATTTGCAAAGTGCTTTCAAGAATATCAAGATCAAGCTCTTTTAGTTTTGCTTTAAAGCTTTTGATGGTTTCCTCAGGTTTTTTGATTTTATCCTGATCAATTGTAAAACGTTTGAAAGCATCATTTAGATTGACTTCATAACTCATTTAATAACCCTCCGGTTTGATTTTACTGCTTTAGCCTTCCTTAGCATTTAACAACTTAAACATAAATCAATTTTTAAATTGACCGGGTTTTTTTTATTTGATATTGAATCATTAACGTGGGGATGTAGCTCAGTTGGGAGAGCGCGGCGTTCGCAACGCCGAGGCCAGGAGTTCGAACCTCCTCATCTCCACCATACAGGCCTTTAATAATTTTTCTATCATCCGACCTCACGGCCGGGGCTTATTATCTCTTGGCCTGTTGACGCTTTTTATGTGTCCGTCATTTGTGATCTTCTCAAAAAGAGCTTGCAGAATCAAAAGATTGGCGCTGGTTAGCGGTTCCCGATAAATTGACTGCCTTACTGAATATATGAAAATTATTTAATAACATTGTGTTAAAGGTGTTTTATGGATCGTACAGCCGATGTTGATCGCAAAACAAATGAAACTGCGATAAGTATTAAACTTTGTCTGGATGGAACCGGAAAACACGAAATTGATACCGGCATCCCTTTTTTCAATCATATGCTTTCTCTCTTTTCTGCACATGGTTTTTTTGATCTGTCAATAAAAGCAAAGGGTGATATAGAAGTCGATTTCCATCATACTGTTGAGGATGTAGGTCTTGTATTGGGAGATGCTTTGAACAAAGCACTTGGTGACAGAAAAGGCATCAGACGTTATGGCCATATTACGGTTCCGATGGATGATGCGTTAACTTCGGTTACAGTTGATCTTTCAAACCGTCCTTATATGGTTTACAATGTGCCTTCAATTCCGTTTTCAGGTGCAGGCTTTAGTGTAGTCCTTGCCAGGGAGTTTTTCAGAGCTTTTTCAACCAGAGCGGGTATGAATCTTCATATCAATGTGTTTTACGGTCAGGATGAGCACCATATCATAGAATCCGTTTTCAAGGCTGCCGGAAGGGCTATTGACCAGGCGACTTCATCTGATGACCGGCTAACAGGAATTTGCTCCACCAAAGGAGTATTATGATTATAAATAAATCGTTATTTGTTTTAGCTAAAGGATGTAATAAAACAAGACCGGCTTTTTCCGCAGTGATATATTGCTTCTTGCTTATTGTATCATTAATGCTTACGTCCTGTAATTCGCACACAGTTAAACCGGATCTTTTTTCTAACGATGAGAAAATAGAAAAAGTACTTGTTCTGCGGTTTAAAAATTTTACTGAATTCTGCGGTAATGAGAATAATATAAGATGCCCATTGTGCGGTAATATTTTTCTTACAGGGGAAGTTGCGGAAGGCTCTGATAATATACTTACAAATCAGCTTTATTCCGTTCTGGAAAAAAACACAGATTTTAAAATAATTCATCCCGATAAAGCCGAGTTTCTTGCAGATGATTTCAGAGCCTGCTTTAAAGACGCAACAGCCGAGATTAATAAAATTGCCGAAATCGGACAATCGGTGGGAGCAGATGCTGTGTTTTTAGGGCATATTTATCGTTTTAAAGAGCGTGTAGGCACAAGTTATGGTGTGAAATCTCCTGCTTCGGTTGCTTTTGATTTGCATCTGATAAGCGTTTCGGAGCGGCGTATTATCTGGTCCGGGCATTTAGATGAAACACAGCAGCCGCTATTCGATAATCTGTTTGAGATAGGAAATTTTATTAAAAGGGGAGGAAAATGGGTTGTTGCAGAAGATCTGGCAAAACCGGGTCTTGAAGACATGCTTCACGTATTTTATACAAAATGATAATTATACCTGCAGTAGATATAAAAAACGGCAAATGTGTCAGGCTTTTACAGGGGCAAAAGGATCGTGAGACTGTATTTTCGGATGATCCTTCTGCTATGGCCCAAAAATGGGAAAAGCAGGGCGCTGAATTAATTCATGTTGTTGATCTTGACGGGGCATTTGAAAAAAGTCCTGTTAATCTTTTGGCCATAAAGAAAATACTATCGTGTGCTAAAGTTGACATACAGGTTGGCGGTGGAATAAGAAATGAAAATACCGCAAAAATGTTTTTTGATATCGGTGTTAAAAGAATAGTAATAGGAACAGAAGCTCACAAAAATCCCAAATGGGTTAAAAATATTTGCCGGCAATATCCTTCAAGAGTAGTAGTTGGAATTGATGCAAAAAACGGACTTGTAGCAATAGAAGGATGGACGGAAACAACCGGGATGAAAGCTGTTGATCTTGCAAAAAATTATGAAGATTGTAGTGTTGCAGCAATTAATTTTACCGATATTTACAGAGATGGAATGCAAACTGGGCCAAATATCGAGGAAACAAGGCGACTTGCCGAAGCTGTAAATATTCCGGTTGTTGCCTCCGGAGGAGTTTCAACAATAGAAGACATAAAAAATCTTTTATCAATTGAAAAATTTGGAGTAACAGGGGTTATTACCGGTAAAGCAATATATAGCGGATCACTTGATTTCAGAGAAGCTTTAAAAATTTCCGGGCGAAAGAATCAGTAAAATTATTTTTCATTGTTTTTTTCAGCCAGAATGCCGCCGAAAAAAACAGCGATGCTTTGGTTGGCAATTTCTTCAATTGAAAGTCTTCCGTTGTCATTATACCAGCGATATATCCAGTTCATCATTGCAAAAACCGAAAAAGCCATTACCGTTTTGTCTATTCCCTTCTTAAGAATACCTATTTGCTCAAGCTCGCAAAATTTATTATAATATAAATCATGTATTTGGCGTTGCTGTTTGATAGCCAGCGAACTCAGGGCTTTAGGCAATTGATATTGTTCCTCAATATAAATTTTCAGTTCTTTACGCTTTTCTTTGATAAGGCAAGTTTGCCGGAAGATCATTTCTTTCAGACATTCTACAGGATCATCATGCTTTTCTATTGCTTTGTGAAGTTCCTGCAGAACTATTGATCCGATGTCCTGTATGATAGTGTAAAGTATCTGATCTTTATTTTTAAAATGAACATATATCGTGGAATTTGTTACCCCGACAGTCTTTACAATATCTCTGACGGAAGCTCTTACAAAACCAAACTCATAAAAAAGATCTACAGCTTTATCCAGGATTATTTGTTTCGTATCGGAACTTTTCATCTGTTCACATTTCTATATTCTTTTTAGATTGCAGTAAGTTTTGGTATAATTATATTAATATTGTCTTAAAATCAAGCACTATCAGTTCAAATAAAAGTTGTGGGAAATGTGATCAATGTTTCAGTTCAAGCGATTTTGTCTTAAACTTCAGATTGAACTGAAACATTATCCGTTTATGTTTTCACAAGGAAGGAAATACTGAAGCGATGATGAAACAAAAACCATCTCTATATTTTACAGGTGCAAACACAGTTGTTCCTGCAAGCTTTAAAAGTGAAGAAAAAAAGATTATGGCGATAGAGAGGCTGACGCATAGCTCCGATCTTGCTTTGGATACTCTTAAAACAAAAGAAGGAAAGCTTGGTATAATTGTAACAAACTCGGGAGCCGGACATTATCTTCCAACCGGTTTTACGGATGTGCGTCAGATGTGGCTTGAAATTATTATCAAAGATGAAAAGAAAAATATTGTTTTTTCAAGCGGAAAACTTGATAAAGACGGCTATATCACTGAAGGTGCAATTATATACAATACTGTCTTCGGAGACGGAAAAGGCCGGCCGGTTTTAAACATTTCAAAAGCCCGTGAAATTTTAAAAGACAAACGAATTCCACCCAAAGAGTCCGTTACAGAACATATTGTATTTCAAAATAATAATATTAAGCAGTTAAACATCGATTTAAAGGTTTAAATATAATGCCGAAAAAATTAATCAAACTGGTGTCATGGAATGTTAACGGTTTAAGGGCTATAATACAAAAGGATTTTTTCGGAAGCATACAGCGTATGAATCCTGATATAGTTGCCATCCAGGAAACTAAGCTTCAGGAGCATCAGAGAACTGATAAAATGCTGAGCTTTGAAGATTATAACTCCTATTGGTCATATTCCACTGTTAAAAAAGGTTACAGCGGAGTAGCAACTTTTACCCGAATAGCACCCCAAAATGTTAAGGAAGGTATAGGAAATCCCGGATATGATGAAGAAGGCCGCATACTTGAAACTGACTTCGGGGATTTTATCTTTTTTAATGTCTATTTTCCAAACGGACAGATGGGTGATGACCGCCTGCAGTATAAACTTAATTTCTATAATGATTTTTTTGCATATACGGATTCACTTAAAAATCAGGGTAAAAATCTGATCATAAGCGGTGACTATAATACAGCTCATAACGAAATAGATCTTACGCATCCAAAACCAAATGAAAAGTATTCAGGTTTTTTGCGTGTGGAACGCGACTGGATGGATGAAATAATAAAGCGTGGTTATGTGGATACATTCAGGTATTTTTACCCTGAAAAAGTAAAATATTCATGGTGGTCATACCGGGCCAATGCCAGGAAAAAAAATGTAGGATGGCGAGTTGACTATATTTTTGTAAGCCGGAACATAATAGATAAAGGCTGGGTCAAGGAACCTTTTATAGATAATGACATATTTGGTTCAGACCATTGCCCGGTGGGGTTAGTGCTGGAATTTTGAAATGTAGCATTTATCAAAACGACCAGTGTCCGATATCTATTCTCTTTTTACTGGGAGTTATAGTCAAGAGTTGTGTATGGAATAATTAGGCGGCGATCCATTTTTTTTCAATTCCATTCGCAAATTTGACTCCTTTAATTACTTCAGCCAATCGTTCAGGGCAGTGGAGACGTAACCATCTTTTCTCAGCGCACTCACAAAGTTTAAATGCCATAGTAATTACAGTTGTTGCGGAGAAACAGCCCCTGACCTTGTCTGTTCTCAACCTGACAGCTGAAAACTTTGCTGTGCTCAGACATATTGCTTTGAATATGATTAAAAAAGGACCTACACCAAAAAAGAGTGTAAAATCAAAACGACTCAGAGCTGGTTGGGATAATTATTATCTTATGAAAGTCTTGGCAGGTTAATTTCCAAATGCGGTTACCCCGTTATGGATGTGTCTCAAAAGATAGATGATCCCGGGCTCTCCCCAAAGCAATCAGAGGGAAATAATGGCAATAGAGATTGTATTTAATCATAAAGCCACGACTGAGTTCGGTGCCTTGCCGGAAATCGGCTTCCAGATTTTTACGCGTCAATTCGATTCTTCCCCCCACAATGTAGCCTGGAAAACCGGTACCGGTGTATTGAGGTTCATGCCAAGACCCCGATTTTTGACGTTGAATTAAAAAGTTAAGACCCCGATCAATGTTACCGCGATAACAACCTGAATCTACGGCGAGAAGGCCCATCAATGCCCAGGCGGTCTGCGAGGGCGTACTCGGACCCATACCCCGTATAGAACAGTCCATATAAGAACGGCAGGTTTCCCCCCATCCGCCATCGGAGTTCTGGCGAGTTTGTATCCAATCGGCAGCCTTGCGTACGTAAGACGCATGCATATCTTCACCGACAGCCTTTAAGGCCGGGAGTACTGCGGCAGTTCCATAAATGTAATTCACTCCCCAACGACCGAACCAACATCCTTCAGGTTCTTGCTCTTTTCGGATAAACTTCACGGCGCGATGAACTACCGGATGATGGATATCCATGCATAGGTAACCGCAGGCCTCAAGTACATGGGCAGTAACATCGATACTGGGCGGATCCAAAGCTTCGCCGAAGTCGCAGAAAGGTATTTTGGTTAAAATTGCCAGATTGTTGTTCTTGTCAAAGGCTGCCCAGCCGCCATTGCTACTTTGCATGGCAAGCAACCAGTTCAGCGCGCAGTCGATTGCCTCTTGCAGTTTTTCGCGATTTTTGTAAACTCCGGCCAAACGCGTCAAAACGAGGAGTATTACGGCGGTATCATCCACATCCGGGTAAAATCGGTTCGCCCGCTCAAAAGCCCAGCCGCCGGCCTTGGCTTTTTTGACTTTGACTTTCCAGTCACCTGGCTCTCGGATCTGTTGATCAAGTAGCCATTCAACGGCACGTTGCATGGTATCCGAGTTTCGATAGTCCCGTCGGCAATCCTGCATGGAAATAAGTGCCAGGGAAGTATCCCAGACTGTTGATTCGCTGGCCTGGATATGAAGACCGTCGTCTCTTTCATACAACCAGTGGTCATTGAGAGTGTCCAGCCCTTTATGGAGTATCGAATGATCTAACGGATAGCCTTCCGTGTGCAGAGCTATGAGGCTGTATATCCAGGGAGGCTGAATTCCGCCCCAGGAACCGTCAGCGTCCTGATGTTTGATAATCCATTCCAGGCAGAGCCTTATGGCTGTTTCTCTTCCCGGAGTTATCCCGATTTTTTGATAAGTGTGTAAAAAATGATCCAACATCAGAAAGCATTGTTCCCAAGACAATGCTTTCCGATTGCAAGCCAGAGAATAGTTCATTCGCGAGCGGCCCTCGGGAAACAATTCATCCAGACGCCGGGGATCCGACAACGGGAGAACAGGGCACCGGGCACATAAAATACTCAGTGGAAGAAGCGTTGTCCGGACCCACGAAGCAAAATTGTAGATGTTGAATGGAAACCATCGCGGGAAAAAAATGATCTCAGGAGGAATATTTGGAGTTTTACTCCATGGCCATTCTCCGATAAGAGCCAGCCAATAGCGAGTAAATACGCGAATCTTCGGTAAACCCCCGTGTTCAAAAATCCACTTTCGAGCTTTTTCCAAAGGTGGCGCATCCACTGCTATTCCTGTAGCTCGCAGAGCGGCATAGGCCTCTACCGTGGCGTTGATATCTCCTCCTGGGGCGTCATAATAGGTTTCCCAAGAACCATCGGAACGTTGCTTGTTCAAAATTCCACGGACCATACCTTCCACTTTGGAATCATTTTTTATTTCGAGAAAATGCATGGCCAAAAGCCATTCAGATTCAATGCAGACATTAGACTCAAGTATGCCCATCCAGAATCCCTGAGGTTTCTGATGGCTGTCAAGCCATCTCAACCCCTGCTCGATTGACCTGTTCAGGGCAGCAAGTATATTATTTTTTTCTGTATCCATAAAAATTTAATATTTTAGTCCTAAACTTCATGCCAAAGTCAGGCAAGAAGCTTAAAAGTCAACGTCTGACAAAAGAATTCATGGTGACCTTCTTTTTAAAACCTTTTTGTTTAAAGCATTTTATGACTCTGTTGTCAATATTGTAAACCAGTTTATTGTTTATCCCGCTAATGGGAAAAAACAGCGATATGAATTAATGAAAACAGCGCCATATGTGAATTGACAACCTAAAATGCGGTTGTTTATGATAATACATTGCACCGGACGTCTGCTTATTAAAGAAGAAAGCCATTCCGGATAAGAAAATCAATAGATTCGAACAGGAATTAAAAAAGTTAAAAGATGGTTTATCGAAGAAGGGGTTGTAAAGAAAATACGAGAGTGTTATTGAAAAAGTCGGCAGGTTCAGGGAACAGTATAACGTCGGCAGTTTTTATGATATAAAAAAATTGACACCGGTCAATACTGCGAATATGGCAAAAAATTTTATGATAAAAAAATAGGCTGGATAACCTGTTGCAATATATCAAGGAATTGAAATGAAAGCAAGCTTGGGAATTGTCGTTGCACTTGCATCCGAAGCTCAACAATTATTCGGTCGATGGTGCTGGCGACTGGAAGACAGAAGACTTGTCCGCCATGTGCTTGTTACCGCTGGATTGGAGATCATCATTGTCCGAGCCGGTCTCGGCTATCAACGCGCATATTCCGCTAGCCGTTGGCTAATTGCTCAAGGAGTTGCCGGATTGATGGTTCTGGGTGTTTCAGGGGGCTTGGATCCGGGCTTAAAACCAGGAACCCTTGTGGTGGCAGATAAAGTGTTCCACCTCGACTGTGGCCGGATTAGCGATGTCTGGCGTGCGGAAACATCTGTTTGCCAACAGGCTCAAGATCGTTTGAATGCTCAAAAACTCACCGCACGGATCGGAGGAATCCTCACCGTACCTTGGCTGATTTCGTCTGCTGAAAACAAACGAGCGTTATTTCATCAGTCCTGCGCGCTGACAGTAGACACGGAAAGTGCCGCTGTCGCCTTTGCATCCTCTCAGGCCCATCTTCCATTTTTCGGAATGCGGGTCGTGTGTGATCCGGCCAAGCAAGCAGTGTCCCGGAAAATCAGCGACTGTCTCAATCCGGCGGGGACGATTCAAATTTTATCTTTGGTCAGTTGTCTGTTTCAACAACCTTGTTTGATGGCTGAGCTTTTCCCGCTGGCAAAACAATACCAAACGGCCATAACCGCTCTGCGGCGTGGATGGCAGGTATTGGCAAATCAAAAGTATCCCTTTTTTTAATGGCGTGCGGAAAGGGTAAAGTTTCTTGGCCGAGTCGTCAAACCGAGTGTTTTGCCAAGTGTGATTGGTTGCGTTTTCCAGAGTATACCATCTTCCAGGGATGGGTCACCAAATCCATCACCGCGGTGGGTTCAAATCCACAGTGAACCATGCAGTTTATGCAACGAGGATCTTTATCAACACCATATCTGTGCCATTTAGTCGTATCCACGAGCTCTTTATATGTGGCGGCAAAGCTGTCGTTGATAAGATAACAGGGACGCTGCCATCCAAAAATATTACGGGTTGGATTGCCCCAGGGCGCGCATTCGTAATTCTGATGGCCGGCTAAAAAATCCAAGTACAGGCTGCTGTGGTTAAACCGCCATTTCCTGCCTCGCCCGATTTCGAAAAGCTTTTGAAACAATACCCTGGTTGTTTTTCGATTCAGAAAGTTTTCCTGATCCGGTGCATCAGGGTAACAAAATCCGGGAGCTACGGTCATACCCTCGACCCCTATAGAAGTCAGAAAATCAAACAAACGGGCAGCACTTTCAGGAGTCTCGTCAGCATACAGTGTGGTATTGGTGGTCACTCGAAAACCGCGTTTAATCAGGAGCCGGATTGTTGTCACCGCGTGTTGGAATACGCCTTCGCGGCCAACCATAGCATCATGGCGTTCCTCCAATCCATCTAAATGGACATTAAATGCCAAGTACTGTGAAGGCTGAAATTCATCGATTCTATTGGCTGCCAACAATGCGTTCGTACACAGATAAACGAATTTTTTATGAGCTACAAGTTTCTGGACAATCCGGGGAATATCCGTGTGAAGCAACGGCTCGCCACCGGCAATAGATACCACCGGAGCAGGGCATTCTTTTGAGGCCGACAAACATTCTTCAACACTTAACTGACGGTTTAATGTTTCCTCGGGATACGCGATTTTGCCACATCCCCGGCAACGAAGATTACACCGAAATAACGGCTCGATCATCAGTACGAGAGGAAATCTCTGATGGCCCAGCAATAATTGCTTGATGATGTGAGCGCCTATGCGGACTTTTTGTTTTGCCGGTATACCCATAGTTTCAGACCTCGTATATTCAGAACTCTTGACCTTTACACATAATTTCAATTGAAGGTTTAGTCGTAATTTCAGATGCAACAATTTGAACATTGAACACCGAACAGTCAACGTTGAACGTCGAATATGGAAGGCGCTTCGCTTTGTCTTTATTATAAATGGTAGAATACATTATCCTATATTCAAAATTCGATATCTGATGCTCAACGTTCATCTTTTATATGCCTTCAAGGTGTGTTTATCATTATTTCAAAGTATTCTGTCTAGATAGAAAAATATTCTCAGGCGTGCATCTTTGCAAAGTATCCACATGATCTGACGGAGGAAAACCTCTAGTATAAAAGTTGAAAAGAACTTTCAATAACAGATTACTACGCAACGTGAAATTGGTGGTTACAATAATGGCTTTTGTATTCTTCTGTGAAATTTTTACATCGCTGCCGCTTTGATAGTCTGGGTTTTTTTTGATGTTGCCCAAGGTGCACACAGCCATGCCGATTGCCCACAAACAAAATTTACGGATTCCGGTTTCATGTCGTGGTATCATCAGGGTGTATGTTAATGCATTTTTCAGATGAGCGCAGGTGATACCGATCAACTCCGAAAGTCCTCTGCCGAAAGTAGGCTCATACACATACTCCGAAAGGCGAGAGAGATCATAACCGTGTTTTTGAAAAACATCCCCTGGCAACCAACATGATCCACTCTTGCGGTCATCCCAAAGATCTTTTAATATATTGGTCATTTGCAAACCTTGCCCGAAAGAAGGTGCCAGAGTATATAATTTTTTCCGATGTTTTGATATTTCCGGAGAATATGCACAAAACAGATCGGTTAACATCTCTCCCACCACGCCGGCCACGTGGTAGCAGTAGCTGTCGACATGGGCGATATCTTTTAATCCTTGAAAACTTTTTAATTCTTGAAACCGAAGCATGCCAGCGGACATTATTTTTACACAGCGACTCAGGATCGCCTGTTCTTGGGATGTTAAACGTAAAAAAGCCTGAATGACAAGGGAACAATTTTCGACAAGCTCTTTTTCGGCCGACAGCGTATTTTCGCCGAGCCTGGGAAGGAGTCGTTCAGCAAAAGCCTCGGCCTTTGCATAACCATCCACTACATCCACGAATTCTTTGAAGAAAGAGTACTTTTCAGCGACGGAGAGATCCTTTTCATCTTCGATGGTATCCACTATTCGGCACAACAAATATCCGATGGTTGTTGTCCGGCTCAGTGTCGGCGGCAGCTGGGGTATGGTTAATGCAAAAGAACGTGAAACCCGCTGAAGGATTTGCTGATTATAATCATCTTGATTTGTCTGGAATCCCCTTGTATTCATTTCTATCTCCTCTCTGTTGTTAGCTCAACGGCAAATAAAACCTGCTTTTTAGAAAAAAAGAAAATAAACCAGCCATAACAAATTGAGTGTCCATCAAAAATTTCAGCCGTATTCCCGGGAGCAAATAGCGGCTTTTATAGCCACATAAAATGACTAAAATATAAATTGGGCATAATGTTAATACAAAGCCGAGCGGTGTAATGGCTTTTAACAGGATTCCCAGAGGAAGTATGGGAATTAGTATAGCCAAAAGCATAAAAAGCAACCATAATGATCGTTTTTCACCCAATAAAATAGTAACGCTTTCCTTTCCGACCATCCTGTCCTCCTGTATGTCCAGGATGTCGAAAAAAACCGTTCGGACAAAAACCAGGCTAGTCGCCCAAGTAAAAACAAATCCATCAAACCATATGACATTGCTATTAGCTGCAAGCGCCGGTAAAATTGTAGCTAAAACTCCCCAGGCGAATGCAATTAAAAATGTCTTCGATCCCGGAACATCCTTGATTTTTTTGTACGGCAACCAGGAAAACTTTTCCGGTACCAATCGAAGGTTGTATGAAAGTCCCATGATACTCATTGCTAACAGAATAGTAAAAGGCCACACCCCTATGTAATAAGCAATTAATAAACCTGCTCCTCCTGAACAAGCCGCCAGATAAGAAAGCGATAATTTATATTTTTGGTAGAAAGCGGCTCGTTCCGGATCATTGTAGAAATCTGCCTGACCGCCGGTAAGGTGGTTGAGAGTATGCATGGAGTGAACATATAATATGGTAATCAGCACAAACGGCAGGTAATGGTTCATGTCCATAAGTTTGATGCATGCATAGCTTAAAAATCCGGCGGCGAGTGCAACATAAATATTTGTAAACAAAAGAAATCGTTGTACGATAAACAGCGGTGTGCGCCAGCCGTGCTTGTGTTTATAAGGCAGTTCTTCCAGAGCCCGGGAAACTTTCTTAATCACCCAATTCGGAGTGGAAGCACCGGCGCTTATACCTATACTGGAAGCAGAAAGCAGCATCTCTGGATCCAACCGATCAAGATCTGATTCGGTCTCGATCTTGAAAGCAATTTTCCCGGTTTTTTCGGCAATCTCCAGCAGTCTCTGTGTATTGGCGCTGGTTTTTCCACCGACCACCAAAATCACGTCCACCGATTCTGCCAGCCGCATAACCTCAGCCTGTCTTCGTTCGGTCGAATCGCAAATGGTTTCGAATATTTTATAGTGCGGATGCTTATTTGCAATCCACTGTTTGACGTCTTCAAAAAGGTGGGTATTTTGGGTGCTCTGTGCGACAATGATTGCCTGCTCAAAGCGTGGCAAAGCCTCAAGTTCTTCTATGGTTCTGGCGACATAACCCTTATCCATAGCATAACCAAGAAGTCCGATGACTTCCGGATGTTCCCTATTTCCGATAATAATGGAAGCATATTCTTTTTGGGCATATTTTGAGATAATGGACTGGATTCTGATGACCCGCTGGCAGGTCGCATCCAGAACATTGAAACCTGCTTTTTTAAGTCTTTCTTTAATTTCAGGGGGAACACCATGAGCTCTGATTAAGACCGTTCCCGAACCCTGAAGTGGTATTTCGTGAAGAAGGAAAATGCCTTTTTTTTGCAACAGTTCGATGACTTGGGGATTGTGTATCAAAGGTCCGTAGGTATAAATCGGATGGCAGTACTTGGTGGGAGCATCAAGAGCCATCTCTACAGCTCTGCGCACCCCCATACAAAAACCGGCAGTTTTTGCGATTATAATTTTCATGAGGTAACCCTTTTTAAAAATATGCTAAGCTAAATTAAAAACCGCATAGATCCATAAGTTCAAAGACGAATTTGCCAGGCTTAAGAAGCAATCCCCAAACTGGAAGTAATTACTATGGTGCCGCACTCATATCGCCAGCTGATCACATGGAACAAAAGATCGGCCCCTTTTTTGTCGATAGGTAAAAAACCGATCTCATCGATTAGCAAAAGAGCCAGCCTTGTGTATTTTTTAAGTTCCTGTTTCATGTGCCCAGCAGACGGAGCGGCCGCGAGAGTGTGTTGATTATGTCAATTGCTGTTCCAAACAGAACCGTATTTCCTTTCAGGCAGGTGTTATAACCCAAAGCTGAGGCTAAATGTGTTTTACCGAGTCCAACGCCGTCAAAAAAAGGTTACATTTGATTTGTGGTACTGTCAATAATTTTGTGTAAGCCAAAATCCGCTGGCGCTATTGTTTTTTGTAAAGTTATTATTTTAGCTTTATCGAATAAAAAATCATCCAAGATGATAAAAAATGCCTTTTATAAGCCTTTGTATTAGAAGCAATCAGGCCGTATTACCAATAAATAAAATTTATAGCTCCATTTGGACGCACCTCTGTGCTTTGAGTCAAAATCCCGGTCTTTTCGTTGGCACAGTTAAAATTGTTGCCGGGGGAATATTAAATTATAAATTCTAAGTCGATAAAACAGAAAACTGAAGCGAGGTTTTAAACCAGCTTCTAAATTTTTTTTCTTCGGATTCGCTCAAAAAAGCATTTACGACCCGGGAATCATAGAGTACCCCTGTTTATCAATAAGTTCTCCACGAACTTTTTCCATGTGACGTAAAACAGCAATCTCACGTTCCAGATCCTTCAGACTTAATTGAAGCAGGTTAGAGATATCTTTGGGAAAGCCCCCGTTGAGGCAAATTATTCATCAAACTCTAAATCAAGTTGTTCTTTTTGTAACCGGTACCTTTCCAAATTATAGATGTTGGGGAGGTGAGCGAGCCCTTTAGGGTGAGCTCGCGGAGCCTCCCCAACATCTATAACTTGGGACATCATGAGATATTTTGGTTGTAGCTGCGCATATTTGATTGGTTTTTTCTTAA